>SSEX01000061.1 GCA_008015085.1 Tolumonas sp.
GACCAGTTTACCGCTGGAATTGGTTAGTTCCTGCGGCGTACCGAGATGGTCGAGGTGGTAGTAATACACCTCTGCGGTTTTGCCTTTGCCTTCCAGCTGGGTCAGCGGTTTGTAGGTGCCGGGTTCATAGATAAAACTACGGTAGCAGTCTTGGTGATTGGTTTCGGCTATCAGGCGGTTGGCCTGCCACAGAAAGGTGGTTTTCTCAGTTACTGTTTTTGATGATGTGGTCTGAATAAGCGGAACGACATTTGAGTTCAGATCATCCGGTTCAGCCTGTGAGTGCGACACCTGTTTTTCAATTCGGCGGCCAAAGGCATCGTATTTATATTCCGCAATGGTGCCGTCATATTTTTCGAGCTTAATGAGCCGATGCTGGCAGTCATACTGATAACGGGTGACAAGCTGCTGGCCTTTGCCGCGTTTCTCGGCAATCAGGTTACCGAAGCCGTCATATTCAAAATGACGGTCGCCCTGGAACTGCAATCGATTACCGGTTGTTTCCGCAGCCTGCGTTTTTTTCGCTAACTGACTGAGCAGATTACCCGCCGCATCATGGCTGAAGAACTCTTCAACGACACCACGCACTTGCGTCAGACGGTCAAGCGGGTCATAGAAAAACTCACGGGTGCCTTTGTGGCTGTCTTCGAGTTTGCTTAAATTGCCGAGCTCATCGTAGTGATAACGGCGCTGTGCAGTGAAAGCAAATGGTGCCGGACGAGCAAGTTTTAACCGTTGTTCGGTTAAGCGGCCCTGCTCGTCATACTGAAATAAAGTCTGCAGTAACCCGGTATCACGGCGGCTTTCCAGCCCCTGCGTATAATGATGTCGGGTGAGGAGCTGCTCATTGAGTTCAATACGGCTGAGCAGCCCGCCACGGGCGTAATGGTAGCTGAGCACATTACCATCGGGTAATTTATTTTTCTCCAGTTGCCCCAATGCGTTATATGCAAAACGGCTGGTGGCAAACCCTTGATGCTCGGCGATTAGGCGATTGGCGTGGTCATATTCGTAGTGCAGGGGCCAGTGCCCGTCACTGACGGCAACTAGATTACCTGATGGATCATACTGATAACTGATTTCAGACCGGTCAGGTAATATTTTTTTGACCAGACGTCCCATCACATCACGAACGAAGCGGGTCACCAGTACGGTATCATCCGTACTGCTGAATTCCTGCTTCTCAGTCAGCTTGCCATTGAGGTCATAGACATAGCCGGTTTTACGCCCGGCAAAGTCAATTTCCGATGCAACCAGTCCGTTGGAATAATAACGCAGCTGATATTGTTCACCACGTTCATTGGTGATGTCGGAAAGGAACAGCTTCGGATTGTTGTAAGCAAAGCGCAATACCGAACCATCCGGATTGTGCTGTGCGGTAACCAGATGCAGCTGGTTGCCATATTCGTAACGGGTAGTGTTGCCTTTTTCATCGTAAAGGCGGTGACTTTGCCATAAGCGTTGTAGCTGTAACGTCGTTGCTGGCCTTGGGGTAACACAACGGCAATGACCCGATCTAACTCATCGTACTGATATTGTGTTACTGCCCCTTGTTCGTTTTGTTCAACGATCAGGCGCCCTAAGGCATCATAGCGGTAATGGCGCTCTTCCCCAGCTGGCAGCAATTCACTGATAAGCTGGCCGAAACGGTTGTAGGTTAACTGATGGTGACTGCCGTCTGCATACAATATGGCGGTGAGCTGACCGGTATCAGAATAGCGGTAGCGGGTGGTGATATCTTCTGGGGTGGTTTGCGCTGTGATATCACCCTGAGCATTACGCTCATAACGCCAGATGGCATTGCCCTTCGTGATCTTACGGACAAACCCTTCCCAATACTGATATTCGGTCGTTTGTCCGTCAGCGGAGATCATCGTGCTCAGCTGACCGTTATGATAGTCATACTGCGTTTCAGAACCAAGCGGATCGGTCTCCTTGAGTAGATTGCCGTCAGCATCATAGGTTTTTGTTGTGACTGCGCCATCGGGGTCGGTCTGAGAGATCAGTTTGCCGGATCCGTTGTGCTGATACGCCCGGGTACTGCCATCAATCTCGGTAATCGCCACACCGCCAGCATCATCCCATTGATAGTGGGAGTCGAAGCCTGCCTGAGGTGACCAGTGGCGTGTGCAGCGTGACAGTTTTCCTTCATTCTCCCATTCCCAGAAAAACTGTACCCCTCCGGCTAACTGCCGTTCCTGAATGACATGCTGGTCGTTATAACGGTAATGTTCACACTCCCCGGCGGCGTTCTCGGCGGCAATCAGTTGCTGTAATTCGTTATAGTGATAGCGGATCAGCTGATGCTGCTGCCACTGGCGCTCAGGTGTATTCGGATCGGAAACACAGCGATCAATGCGCTGTAACAAGCCGCGCACATAATAAAATTGCAGCGCATGGACGCCAGGCAATTCAATCCGTCGCAACTCGCCCTGATCGTTGTAATGAACCAACAGACGGTTCTGGTAACGATCAGTCAGTGAGGTGAGTCGGGCATGCTGCTGGTGGCGAGTGAAATGAAAGAACGGCTGTCCTGGTTGCGTCAGAATAATTTCATCTTTGCGACGGCCCAACCAGATAGCCGCACCCGCCAAAGGATTAATAATGCCCGGCGATGTTTGTGTTGGCTCCGGGAATGCAATCGTCCGGCCTTCGTGATCGCGCCAAAACACCTTGCCGTTTGCAAACGTGAGCAGATGGGCGAGTGTGTGACTCCAGCCATAACCCATTCCCAGATTTTTTTCGGCGGCACTGGAACGATACAAGCGCTGAAAAGTGAACGGGAATATGCCGGCTAAATGCCCATCTTCCAGTGTCAGCAGCTCTTCACCAGTCACCATTGAGACTGGGCATTTATCTGTGGCGGTACATTGCGCAGATTCGACAGCTTTACCGGAATCAGTTTCTCCGGCAGAAGAGTGGGTGACGGGCTTGGATTTGGTTGAAATGATCGTTTTTTGTTCTGCTTTTCTGGCGTTGACCGACGCATTTTTCAATGATTTTGACGGTTCTTTGCCTTTTCCGATTATTACCGCCGCTTTTTGGCTATCAGACAGGGTATTTTCTCCCTGTTGAATCAGTTTTTCCGCTTTTTTAATATGAGGCGGCGATAGCTTTGCGGCTAATGAAATCAGTTCCTGAATGGATTTTTTAATCAGGCTCGCATCTTTTAAAGTGGCGTAAGCTTTGGAGCTATATTTTACTGCCAGCCCCACGCCGCCGGTCAGTAGTATGCCGATCAGGATATCGAGCAGCATGGTTGCGGCTACATCACCAATGATCTCACCTTGCTTATTGGGGGGTAAAAGGCGGATCCAGTTCACCAGCGTATAAGCAAACAGGAAAAGTAAGGCTTCATCCTGTGCCATCGATAAACCAGTATTCAGACCTGATTTAGAGGCTTCATAAATTGCCTGATAGTCCAGTTCCAGCGTGGTTTTGATGGCTTTCTTGGTGTTTTCTAACGGATGGGCGATAAGGTCATAAAGGTTGGTTACGTCGTCCCAAACATCTAGTAATGCTTTGAAAACCCCCTGACTGAAACTTTGCTGGATCAGTTGTTGCTGGGTTGACTCACTTAATGTTTCAAATGATTGCCATTGCAGTTTTAATGATTGATCCCACTGCTGTTGCAGCCACTGGATCAGTTGTTGCTGGATGGCGTCATAAGAATGAAGCAGAGTATCGACATCTTGTTTGCTGACATCCGGATAGAAAACGACTTTGTAGGTTTTACCGGGCTTGAGAGTTAATGTTGCGGTACCGTTCTTATCCAGTTTGCCAGTAATGGCTTTACCGACAGAAGTCTGCCCTAGTGGATTATCATTCAGCTCCTGTACTGAATATTTGGTATTGGGGATCGGTACAAAACGCGTCGCCTGAAAACAATGGACTAAGGTTAACGTGCCATCCAGCGGGCAGGTTGTTTTAAAGGTTCTTGAAAAATGAGCATTCTGATCTGCAGTTTGTGTTTCACCGTTAACCTGAAACTGCTGCTCCATTTTCAGTGCACCGAATGTCCAGAAACTTTCTGCCGACTTTTTATAGTCATCCAGACATGCCGACATATTTTTTAATGCGGCTGCGAGTACATCCTCTTTTTTGGGGATGGGTATTTTTACTGGTGCTGTGCTGATGTTGGCCGGATATGAACCTGAAGCGGTGCCTGCGCTCCAGGGGTAAGCGGTACCTGTCGTCATGTTTTATCCCGTGCTTATAATTTATATTGTGAGTTCGTCAGTTAATTGCTGGCAGAGTTGCTGTGCGATCTGCTCTTTATCGCCAGCATAATGATCCACAAATTGCTGAACCTTCATTTTTAAAATATCCGGCGGAAACCCCAGCCAAAGATCACCTCGGTTCTCCTGAACAAACAGCATCAGATTGTTTATCAGCGGTGTGTTATCTGTATTTTCTAAAACATCGAGCAGCTGTTGTGGTACATGCCACCATGTGTCAGGTCTGGCTGGTTGTTCGGTGTTGGCCTGAAACGAAAAACTTTCACCATTGAGCCAGCAGGAAGACATCGGTGGTAACAATGAGCTGGTGGTTTCATTCAGATAATGAAAAATGGCGCGCAGATAGTCGGTATCCCAGTAACGGAAGAAAACCAGGCTTTGATCTGGCATAAGGACTTGTGTCAGGCTGGTCAAATGGGAGGCCAGCTCTTCAGTGGAAGAGGTTGATGTGAACAACCAGCCCCAGTCGGTAGCGGTCGTTTCGCGAATCCAGTCGAGAAAATGGCTTCCTGCATTCAGTCTGACCAGATAAGGCATGACCGGATGCCAGTCTGCGTAAGGGGTGTTGGCATAGAGTGGATAGACGGGCTCACGTCCATCAAGCTGGAAATAATGACGGACAGGCTCTGAGCTTATTATTGCGTATAAGTGCTCAGTGGTTTGTAAGGACTCCAGCCAAGCAGTAAATTTTTTAGATTGCACAAGCTCCCCCTTTACATTTTTCACATTCTTCACAGAAAGGGGCTTTTTTCTTAAACGTCGCGAGCTGAATTGCGCTCAGTGCAGCAGGTAGCAGCATTTTAGCTAATGAAGGGATTTCAGCGTTACCGGGGCTGCCGCCGCTGTTGATGCGGATGCTGGCGCCTTGTAGCTTGATACCGCTGGGTTCTATTAGCAGGCAGCTGCCACCGGCATCTAAGCTGAGTGCTGAAGTGGCTTCAAGCACCAGCATCTGACCTGCTTTGATATGCAGCGCCTGATCAATTTTACTGAGCCATTTCGCGTCAATATGCAGATGCTTGTTCTGCAGTACATGCAGATCCTGATTACCGGTAATTTCAGTTAACCGGTTTTTGTTGATCGTCAGGTGTTCCTCGCCGGATATACGGCGTTTGTCTTCTCCGCCAATCCAGAGATGTTCGTTACCGCCAACTTCGGTTCGGCTGGTACGTTTGACTTTGCGGTACCAGTTGCGCTGAGCGTGCAGTACGATTTGTTCCTGCCCTTTTTTATCTTCAAAGCGCAGCTCGTTGAAGCCTTGCCCGCCTGGGCTGGATAGCGTCCGGAAACCGCTCTGGGAATGATGAACCGGATAGGTGACCGGTGAGCTATTGGCGGCGTTATAGACACAACCAATGAC
>SSEX01000073.1 GCA_008015085.1 Tolumonas sp.
GTGCATACCTATCTGCTCGATGGTGACAATGTGCGCCATGGCTTGTGCAAAGGCTTAGGTTTTTCTGCAGAAGATCGGCAGGAAAATCTGCGTCGGGTCGGTGAAGCATCGAAACTGATGGTCGATGCGGGTCTGGTGGTGTTAGCGGCTTTTGTCTCGCCATATCGTGCTGATCGTGATGCTATCCGGGCATTATTCCCAGAGGGTGAGTTTGTCGAAGTGTTTGTTGATACCCCACTCGAAGAGTGTGAACAGCGTGATCCAAAAGGGTTGTATAAAAAAGCTCGGGCAGGGGAGATCAAACACTTCACTGGTATTTCAGATCCTTATGAAGCACCTGAACAGCCTGAAGTGCATATTCATAACCATGGCCGTCCGGTTAATGAAGTTATTACAGAATTGTTAGATCAATTACAGGTGCTGGATTTGCTGTCAGCCTAGTTGCTGACATACAGCTGAAACGTGTGACCTGCGGTTTGAGAACATCATCAATTAACCCAGTTGATAACGATTGTTCAGATAGAGTTAACAAAATTGTTATGCTATTGTTAATCAGTACGCCAGCTGCGAGGCCTGCGAGGATGTAGCATAATGAAAAATGAAAATAAGATGCCGAAGACGAAGTTACTCGTTTTGCTGCTGGTGTATATTGCGCTGGTAATTGGGTTAGCGGTTTATCTGTATTCTTAACAACACACGATAATAAAAGAACATTAAGTTCTGAGACAAAAAAGCCATGCAATGCATGGCTTTTTTGTTATGACAATTATTTGCTTTCTTCGTAACGCACTAAAGACGCTTCGATTTCAGCGATGGCTTCAGCTTTGTCGCCCCAGCCTTCAACTTTAACCCACTTGCCGTGTTCCAGTTCTTTATAACGCTCAAAGAAGTGTTTGATCTGGCCTTTCAGCAGTTCTGGCAGTTCATGTACGTCAGTGATGTGATCGTACAGTTTAGTCAGTTTGCTGTGCGGAACAGCAACCAGTTTAGCATCCTGACCTGCTTCATCGCTCATTTTCAGAACGCCAACAGGGCGGCAACGGATCACTGAACCAGGAACCAGCGGATATGGAGTCGGAACCAGCACGTCAACAGGATCACCATCCAGAGACAAGGTGTTGTTGATATAACCGTAGTTGCATGGATAGAACATTGGAGTCGCCATGAAACGGTCTACAAAAACAGCACCAGATGCTTTGTCGATTTCATATTTGATTGGATCAGCGTTCTGCGGAATTTCAATAACTACATAGATATCTTCCGGCAGCTCTTTGCCAGCAGGAACCAAATTCAAGCTCATGGCGTTTCCCTTTTTTAAATTAATAGTAGGTTGCAGGCCCCTATTATAACGACGCAGAGATAAATCGCTACCAAGCAGCGGCCTTGAGTGATGGCACAAATAGCTTTGCTTCATTAGAATCAGGGTTTTAGTTTTCTAAAATCAGGTAATCCTGTATGCATATTCATATTCTTGGCATTTGCGGCACGTTCATGGGTGGTATTGCGGTGCTGGCAAAACAGATGGGCCATAAAGTCACAGGCTCTGATCTTAACGTTTATCCACCGATGAGCACTCAGCTGGAAGCTCAGGGAATTGAACTGGTACAGGGTTATGATCCGGCACAGCTCGATCCGGCTCCGGATATGGTCGTGATCGGCAATGCCATGAGTCGTGGTAATCCTTGTGTCGAATATGTACTGGATCGGAACCTGCCATATACATCAGGTCCTGAATGGCTGCGCGATAACGTCTTGCAGCAGCGTTGGGTGATTGGTGTAGCTGGCACACACGGCAAAACGACGACCTCCAGCATGGTGGCGTGGATTCTGGAACATGCAGGTCTGGAACCCGGCTTCCTGATCGGTGGCGTACCGGGCAACTTCCCATTCTCTGCCCGTCTCGGTAAAGCCCCCTTTTTTGTCATTGAAGCTGATGAATATGATTGTGCCTTCTTTGATAAACGTTCCAAATTCGTTCATTACCGCCCGCGCACGCTGATCATGAACAATCTGGAATACGATCATGCCGATATCTTCCCGGATCTGGCCTCTATCCAGCGTCAGTTCCATCATCTGGTGCGTACTGTTCCGGGTAATGGCCGTATTCTGATGCCAGCGCATGATCCTGCTCTTGCAGAAGTACGTACTATGGGATGCTGGAGCGAAGTTGAGCTGGTTGAAGGCGACAACGCCAACTGGAAAGCGAAACTACTCAAAGAGGATGGCTCGGCTTTTGAAGTTATTCTCAATGATGAAGTACATGGTGAGGTTCACTGGAGTGGTTTAGGCCGTCACAGTGTGCACAATGGTCTGATGGCGATCGCCGCTGCCCGTCATGCTGGTGTCCGGGTGGAGGATGGTATTGCAGCGTTGAATGAATTTGTGATGCCAAAACGCCGCATGGAGCTGCGTGGTGATATCGCTAATATCAAGATCTACGATGATTTTGCGCATCATCCAACAGCGATTGCGACGACCATCGCAGGTCTGCGTGCCAAGGTTGGTACGGCCCGTATTCTGGCGGTGCTGGAACCTCGCTCTAACACCATGAAAATGGGTGTTCATCAGACCGAACTGATCAAAAGTCTGGTTCAGGCAGATAAAGCGTACATGTTTGCTCCGACCGGGCTCGGCTGGGATATTCACCAATTAGCCACGAAGGCGCCAATCCCGACAACGGTGCAACATGATATTAATCACCTGGTGGATATGCTGGTGGCCGAAGCCAAACCGGGCGATCAAATTTTAGTGATGAGTAACGGCGGCTTTGAAGGTATTCATGGCAAGTTACTGGCTAAATTAACGCAACATCATAAACAGGGGTAAGTAACCATGCAGGCGATCACATTAGCTATTACCGGTGCCTCCGGTGCCATTTATGGTGTTCGTCTGCTGGAACAATTACTTCAGACTGGCTGTCAGGTGCATCTGCTGATGTCATCCGCTGCCAAGGTGGTGCTGGCGACAGAACTTGATTTGCACTGGCCCGCAGAACCGGCAGAATGCCAGCAATATCTGATTGCGCATTATGGCTGTACAGAAAATCAGTTGCGGCTATACGCTAAGGAGGACTGGTTTTCACCCGTTGCCTCCGGTTCTGCAGCACCGAAGAAAATGGTTATTTGCCCGTGCTCAATGGGGACACTAGCAGCGATTGCACATGGCATGTCTGATAACCTGCTTGAACGGGCTGCTGATGTCGTATTGAAAGAGAGAGGACAATTACTGCTGGTTGCCCGTGAAACACCTTATTCTGCTATCCATCTGGAAAACATGCTCAAACTGACGCAGCTTGGCGCTACGATAATACCGGCGTCCCCCGGTTTTTATCATAAGCCGCAAAGTATTGATGATCTGGTTAATTTCATGGTTGGCAGAATTTTGGATCACCTGCAAATCAGGCAAACCATTGTGCCTCGGTGGGCAGAATAAATAAGTGTCATTAATGGTGTCGGCGTAGCTGTTTATTGGGCTACGCTGACCATTGGGGCTTTTTATGAAAAGCTGTATTTCGAAAAAGTATGAATAACTTGGCGGAGCTACTTCCAGATACTGACCATCTGGTGAACGACGATAGTAGCGACCATCCTGAACGTAATAACGGGTACCGTTAACATCCACAACATTCATCACTGAACCGGTGTTGGCTATAGTCGTAGTGGTTGCACCATTGTTAATGATAGTGACATTGCTGGAAGCCGGAGCCTGAACCTGCTCATAAACACCACCATGCATGCGATACCACAGCTCATTTAATACGAAATAAGTTACGCCCGCAGCAATCACAGTTTTATAACCCGGCGGCATGATGTTGTAACGAACAGGTGGTGCATACATATGTACTGGACCCGGATAAACACGAACGGGGCCAGGATAATAAATACGATCGCGATCACGGTGATGATGGTGATGTTCCCTTCTATCATCATCGCGATCCGGACCATCAAAATGAGGACGGGCCTGCGCCTGCGACAAAGGTAATAAAGCTGCAGCCACAAACAACGATATGATCCGACGGTATTTCATAGAAACTCTCCAAATCGCCTTTTGGCAGATTCACATTAAGTATAAATCGTCACAAATTTATGTGAAATGTATGGCAAATTGTGACAGAGATAAATATTTCGGTTTAGGAAAAGATAAGAGATGTTAAGAATAGAAAGGGTGGATTACCTCGATCCGATACAAATGGCCGATCTACTGATGCTGCTGGATCGCTATGCTCAGGATCCGATGGGGGGAGCAGAGCCATTATCAACAGAATGCCGACAAAATCTGTCTGGCGCTTTACAGCAATGTCCGACCGCTATTTCCCTGATCGCTTATCAGAACGGGCAACCTGCCGGTTTACTGAATGCGTTTCAGTCTGTTTCCACCTTTGCTGCTCGTCCATTAATTAATGTACATGATCTGGCTGTACTCCCTGAATGTCGGGGACAAGGCATTGCAACAGCGTTGCTGCAGCATATTGAGGAGATCGCTCGTGAGCAGGGTTGCTGCAAACTGACTCTGGAAGTGTTGTCGGGAAATCAGACGGCGCAACGCACCTATTTGCGTAATGGCTTTGCCGGATACGAACTCGATCCGGCGCAGGGACACGCTTTATTCTGGCAGAAAAAACTCTGCTGAATTACAGCGGTTTCTGCTCATATTGATAACTACCGTCTGCCTGAGCAATAAACTGCAGACGGTGGGTCATACAGGCAGGCACATCTTCCTCGTGGTGAGAAACGTACAGCAACTGGCTGTGGCTATGTGTCACCAGACGGTCTATATACTGCAATACCAAATGTCGGTTCAGGCTATCCAGCCCTTGCAGTGGTTCATCAAGGATCAGCAATGGAGGGTGTTTTACCATTGCGCGGGCAATTAACAGCAAACGTTGCTGTCCGTAAGAAAGCTGCAGAAATGAATGCTGTTCCATGTTTTCCATACCCAGCAATTTAAGCCATTGCCGGGCCAGAGTCAGCTCCTGATCACCGGGTTTCTGATATAGCCCGATAGAATCATAGAAACCGGAGAGGATCACCGTCAGCGGTGTACCTGCTACCCGGTATGACATATGTAATGCCGGGCTGACAATCCCCATCTGCTGCTTGATGTCCCAGATGCTTTCACCTGAGCCGCGGCGTTTGCCAAATAGAGTTACCTGATTGCTGTAACATTGCGGATTATCCCCAGTGATCAGATGCAGCAAGGTTGTTTTGCCACAGCCATTCGGGCCGGCAATATGCCAGTGCTCACCCTGATGTACTTGCCAGTTCAGGCCATTAAGGATGTTGCGGTCATTAAAACTGACGTGGATCTGCTGTAAATCGACCAACGGACCTGCAAGTTTGTCATGCTTGGATGACAAAAGCGGGGGAGGCAGTGTTACATTCGAAGTCGAAGCATAATGAAGTAATTGTTGGGTGAGCGGATCAGTGAAGAACGTAGCCCGATCCTGCAGGTTCATGAACTGGCAGTCGAGAATCCACCCCAATTTCTGGGCAAATTCAGGGATCTCATTTAAACGGTTAACAATCAACACCAGTGTCACACCATTTTGCTGCAATCGGGATAGGTGCATCGTCAACTGAGAGCGGGCATTGACGTCAAGCCCATCGAAAGGCTCATCAAGAATCAGTAGTTCTGGTTTAGACATTAATGCTTGCGCCAGCAGTACTTTGCGTCCCTCGCCGCTGGATAAGGAGGTGAACGGTTGAGTCAGCAGATGCGAGATACCGAATTGTGCAGCCAATTCCTGGCAAAGAGCGTCATCATGCCCGTTCTGCCGGATAATTTCGCCAGCGGTGGTGGCGATATCTTCCTCTGCTCCCAGCATATCGGTATTGGTGCGTTCCCATTCATCATCATACAGTTTCAGCTGTTTCTCAAAAGAGACGAGCTCCGAACGCGGATTGCCGATGATTTGCCCGGATTCAGCGGGGAATTCCTGATGTAAAGCTTTGGCCAGAACCGTTTTGCCACTACCGTTATTTCCAACGATCGCACAGCATTCGCCAGCCTGCAGTTCTAAATGATTAATGGTTAATTTTTTATGAGTACTAATAGAATAGTTTGCAGCATGAATACGTAGCATAACTACCTCGGGAAAATGAGTGCAACGCTGAACGAGATTGATATGACACAATAAAAAATCGTGCGTAACCTCTCAAGTCATTTACCTGAAACAAAAGGGTCCTGCGGTAGTATGTCGTAATCAACCCTATCCAGAGTAAAGTTGGTGACAAAAGCGGGTGGTGCTGGTTGCTCTGAAATGAAACGATAACCAGGCGTTACTTCCTGACTACGGATCCCGCTCCATTCAGCAAAAAATGACATGAAATCATTAGCTGAGCGCTCTGCTTTGATCTCGCGCCGGTGATTATCCCCGCTGGATGTAATAAACATCGGCACTTGATAGTTTTGCTGAAACTGGTCGTTATGTGACAAGTATTCAGATGGGGAGCCACGCTCTTTGAAGGATAAGCCATGATCAGAAAAATAAACCATCGAAAAACTCTGACCACTGTTTTGCAGTTGCTGATGCAGTGATGCCAGAAAGCTATCAGTTTGAGTGATACTGTGCAGGTAACAGGAAATTTCCTTGTTATCCACAAAAGTTGCATATTGATTGCGAGTGCGTTCACAGGCTTTCGGATGAGATCCGATCATATGATAGACAATCAGTTTTGGCGCTGTTTCGGCGTTATCATTCAGCGCATCACTGGTAAACTTCAATAGGTCAGTGTCTTGAGTATCCTGCGAAAAGAAGTTGCCGTTTTTCAGGAAGTGGACGTTATCAGCCCGCTTAGCAATGCTGGCAATAGCCGTATCGTAACGTCCAAGTTGTCCTTGGTTAGAAAACCAATAAGTCCGGAACCCGGCACGTTTTGCCAACGTGACGATATTGTTCTGGTATTGCGGCTGTCTATCTTTTCCAACCAACGTCAGAGTCAGCCCCAACGATTGCTGAGTTGATGAAGCGGCAGACAGATAATTCTTAAACAAGACGCCTTTTGCATGGCTCATGAATGGCGTGTTATTCCACTGTCCACCAAATGCGCCTAAAGCATCACGCCGGACACTTTCGCCTATCACTACAACATAAACCTGATGCGCAGGTTTTACAGCAACGACATGCCAGTTATCCTGCAGGTTGGCCAGATCCTGCATACGCTGGTGTTCTGTATTCACCGTCATATTAATCAAGGTCAGGTCTTTTACGAAATGGAACACTGGATAGCTGATATTAAGTAAAGAAAATGTTCCGTGGGTATAAAAAACATTCAGCGGTGTCACTAGTGTGATTGTCAAAAATACTGCCAGCAACGAAGAATGATGACCTGACCAACGAGGGAATACCTGGGTCGGACGCTTCAGCACCAGCGTGGCAACTACCAGAATTCCCAAAGAAACCAGATAGTACCAAAGCGGGAAAACGCTCAGGATCTCACCAGCTTCTCCCGGATTGGATGAATAAAGCGAAAGTACACTATTGAAGTTCGGTGCTCCGTAAGTCCGGCTAAATGGAAAATAGCAGGCCGCCACCAGAGAGCTGACAATTAGTATGTATTTGAATGCTTGTCTGGAGATTCTTTCCAGCAAACAAAAGAAGCAAAAAGCGCCCACTGCATCAATCGCATGTAATTCGTAGCCCAGCGAACTATTAATCAGCAAGACCAGCAGGAATACGATTCCTGAGTTCCAGTTAAAAAAGGTCTGTGTCCGGGAATATGAAACAGCCTGACGTAAGGTTAAGTTTATAAAATTCATCTGATTTTCTGGATGGAATGTGAACGATATACATAGCTGCCACACGGCTACGCCCTACAGAAAAAGGTACGCAGAAGGTGTCGCATTGCTCCCGGTTATACAGGCTGTAAAAACACGCTCAGCTTATGCTAAGAAGCCAGAGATAGGAGCCTTTATTCCTGTGACGCAGTATACAAAATGAAGATTTTATTACAAAAAAATGACAAGGAGATTATATCTGACAAAAAACAGAGGGCAACACGGGCTGTATTGCTCTTTTTTACCCGATAAATTTGTGAGTTCAAAAAACAAAAAGGCACTAACCAATTAAGAAAAGTGCCTTTTTTAAATCTATTAGCGAAGAGCTATTAGTTCATGCCGTATTTCTTCAGCTTTTTACGCAGAGTACCACGGTTGATACCCATCATGATCGCCGCGCGGGTCTGGTTGCCACGGGTGTACTGCATGATCATATCGAGCATTGGTGCTTCTACTTCGCTCAGAACCATGTCATACAGTTCAGTAACGTCCTGGCCATTTAACTGAGACAGATAGTTACGTAAAGCCTGCTGTACGGAGTCACGCAGTGGGCGTTGAACAGGTTGATGAGTTTGTGCGTGAGTGACGGTGGTCACCAGTGCCTCAGAAGTCAGGTTTTGATCCAACATAATTTTCTTCTGCTCTTCATTATGCAATTGCGTTACTAAAATACAGATTCAACGCGTCAAGTTGCTGTTCAGCAC
>SSEX01000041.1 GCA_008015085.1 Tolumonas sp.
TCACCGATACCGTGCTGGATGAGAAACAGCAAATCGACGTTAATAAATTACAGGTCATATGGCAGAGTTAACTTGCCCCATCCGGCTATATGCACAGCAACAACCCGCACGACCGGCATTATCATATGCCGGTCTTACGCTTAGTTATCAACAGCTGGATGCCCGACTGAATACGCTACAACAGCAACTGCTGCAACATGGCATTCGCTCCGGTCAGCCGCTGTTTATATGCAGTTCGAATACCGTTGAACTGGTCATGTTGCTGTGGGCTTGCTGGCGGGAACAGGTAGTTTGCTGTCCAATCAATCCGTCCTTTCCGGTATTGAAACAGCAGGAATTACAGCAACGCGTGCATGCCAGTTACCGCTGGCCATCGCCTGAGCTACAATTCGATTTCTCTCAGGAACAATTCTCTGATCAGGCTTGTCAGTTGGATGATGCCGCGCTCAGTAATCTCATTTTTACCTCTGGCAGTAGTGGAACGCCCAAAATCGTCGCACACCGGCTGGCTAACCATCTGGCCAATGCCCGTGGCAGCCTCGTTCCGATTGAACAAAATGATGCCTGGTTATTATCGTTACCGCTGTTTCATGTTGGCGGACTGGCGATCCTGTTTCGTTGTTTTCTGGCAGGAGCCTGCGTGGTGATACCGCAAGCAGACCTCTCTCTCACTGAACAGCTACTGATGGCCCCGATAACGCATCTCTCATTAGTGCCAACCCAGCTTTATCGTCTGCTGCAACAGCCTGAATTTCATTTTTCCAAGACACATGTCAAACATCTGCTGCTGGGTGGTGCACCATTACCAGAGAGTCTGATCGAACAATGCAAAGCGCAGCAGCTGATCCCCTGGGTCAGCTATGGCTTATCCGAAATGGCATCGCAGGTTTGTACTGCACAGGCCGGTCAACCCGGATTAGTCGGAAAACCACTGAACGGGCGACAAGTCACGATCTCAAATAAAGAGATTTGCGTAAAAGGCGAGACACTGTTTGCTGGCTATTATCAGGCCGATGGTTCACTCCAACTGCCTCTGGATGATGAAGGCTGGTTTCATACCGGCGATGCGGGCTACTGGCAAAATGATGAATTGGTGATCACTGGCCGGATCGACAATCAGTTCAGCAGTGGCGGCGAAAACATTCAGCCCGAACAAATAGAGCAACAATTGCTGCAGCATCCTGCTGTTGCACAAGCCATCGTAGTTCCTGTACCAGATGATGAATGGGGAATGCGTTGCGCCTGCTTTATCGACTGGCAGCAATCCGCCATTTCGTTCAATGAATTGGCGAATTGGTTACGCCAATTCCTGCCAGCCTATATGTTACCCAAACAATGGCTGAACTGGCCGGAATTACCGGCAGGACAGTTAAAAATTCAGCGTACGGAATTTCAACGGCTGGCAGCAGAAACAAAAAATCCCGCCACATGACTGTGAACGGGATATTGAGTGGGGTTGGCCTGTAAGCCGGGTTCTGTACCGCTTGCGCGGTGGCAATCATTCCTCTAGGCCTGAAATCGCTCGCAGGCTCTAGCAACCTGCCCGCTCCCGACGCGGGACGCGCCAAGGGAGCCTATTTGGTCTTGCTTCGGGTGGAGTTTACCGTGCCACGAACTGTTGCCAGTCGCGCGGTGCGCTCTTACCGCACCCTTTCACCCTTACCTGATCCCTTACGGGCCATCGGCGGTCTGCTCTCTGTTGCACTGGTCGTAGGCTTACGCCTCCCAGGCGTTACCTGGCACCCTGCCCTATGGAGCCCGGACTTTCCTCCCTCTTGTTCGTCTACCCGAAGGTACAACAACAAAACGGCGATTGCCCGGCCAACCCCGCGCGCATTATAGGGATGATCGCCCCCTGCGGCAAACTATCTCTCAGAATTCTATTGTTCCAGCCCCCAGGCATACAACGCATTCTTCTTCACACCATAGATTTCTGCGGTCAGCGCAGCGGCTTTTTTCAACGGTAGATCTTTCATCAGCAATGTCAGTGTCCGCTGAACCTCGGCCGGAATGTCGTCACTGTTTTCAGTTTTACCCGCCACCATCAGCACGAATTCACCACGAGTCCGGTTTTCATCTTCCTGTAGCCAAGGGATCATTTCTGATAAAGGTAAGGCATGAATGGTTTCAAATGTCTTGGTCAATTCGCGGGCTGCAACCACCAGACGATCACCAAACACCTTTTGCATGGATTCCAGCGTATCGACCACCCGTCGTGGTGATTCATAAAACACCATGGTGCGGGTTTCATCGGCCAAAGCCTGCAGGCGATCCTCCTTGCCTTTTTCTTTAGCAGGCAGAAAACCCTCAAACACAAAGCGGTCGGTCGGTAAACCGGCCGCACTTAAGGCCGTAATCGCCGCACACGGCCCCGGTAATGGCACTACCTTAACTCCCGCATCCCGGCAGGCTTTCACCAGATGGTAGCCGGGATCACTAATCAGTGGAGTCCCGGCATCAGAAATCAGTGCAATACTTTGCCCTTGCTGAATTCGTTGGATCAGGACACCTGCCCGTTGTTGCTCATTATGATCATGTAACGCCAGCATTGGCGCTTTCGCATCCAGATGTTGCAACAGAATGCCGCTGTGACGAGTATCTTCCGCTGCAATGCAATCAACCGATTTTAAAACTTCAATCGCGCGCAATGTTATATCCGACAGGTTACCAATCGGAGTCGGTACGATATACAGACAAGGTGAAATAGCCATGAAAACTCCTGTCGAAAATTTGTGTCATTCTGGCGTCACGATTAAACTAGAGGCCAAACGTTGGTGGGTTGGAGATAAATCTTGAGCCGGATTAGCAAGCTGCGCACTGTACCATATTTCTGGTGGCTATTTGCCATCATCCTGTTGTTATCAGGCTGTGCCTCAGTAAACAGTGGCAGTAATGATACTGCTGATGAAAATTTAGCGGCATTCGGACCGCTAACACACAACAGTCAGTGGTATCTGACACGCATTGATAATGCCGCGCCGGAAGATCGTTTTGCATTACAAGTGTTGGCTAGCCGTCGTCTGATAGCCGATGGTGATCGTCCGCAGGCAAATGCGATTCAGCAACAGCTGGCCAAAGAAGCCACTATGCCGAAGCAGAAAGCAGCACTTCGCATGCTGACTGCTTTGCAATTGGGGAAACAAGGGCAATCAGCTAAGGCTCTGAACCGTATAGCTGGCATCGACCTGCGTCCGTTAGACAGCACCACAGTACAGTTCTACTACCGACTGCAATCCGAATTACTACTGAAAACCGGCCAGAAAACAGCAGCGGCTAACAGCCTGATTGCTCTCGATCCTTATCTGAAAGGCGATTTGCTCAATAAAAACCATCATCAAATCTGGGCATTACTGCAAGACAGCGATAGCAATACGCTGAAAAACTATGTCAATGCAGCCAATCGAATGAAACGGGAAAAAGCGGCTGGCTGGTATACCTTAGCTCAGATCGCCAAAACATCTGAAGGACAAAAACAGCTATTTGCTGACTGGCAAAAACAATACCCCGAACACCCAGCAGCGGAGCTGTTCACACCGGCTGACGCGATATCTCAGCAACCTGCGATCACCGAAAATAACAACGGGATCACAGCGACAAGTGATATCCGGAAAATCGCTGTACTGCTACCGCTCTCTGGTAAGCTGACGGCCCCGGCTAATGCTTTGAAAGCAGGGCTGGAACAAGCCAATCAGGCTGCAGGCAATAAACTCGTTTTCACCTATTATGACGAAAACAGTTTGCCAATGCCGGAGCTGCTTGCCAAAGTTCAGCAAAATGGGGCACAGCTGGTTATCGGACCATTACAGAAAAATAAGGTAGAACAACTGTTTGCCAGCCATGTTGCTATCCCGGTGCTCGCCTTAAACCAGCTGGGTAATCAGCCAACCGCAGATAATCTTTACTACTTCTCGCTGTCACCAGAAGATGAGGCAGCCCAGATTGCACAAAAAATACACGACGACGGATTGAAACATCCGCTATTGTTGCTGCCCTCTAATCCATTAGGGGAACGCACCGCTGCCGGCTTTAACAGTTATTGGAATTCGCTGGATATCGGTGAAGCCTCTGTCGCTAAATTCCGCAGCCGTGATGAATTATTGTCTCTGCTGCGTCAGAAGCTTGGTGGTAGCAACGCGGCGCCTCAGGCAGGCCAGGTTCAGTCACTGGCGGCCGATCCAGCCAATGACCCGAACCGGATCGATGCGATTTTCATGCTGGCATCCGCTTTTGAAGCCTCCAGCATCAAATCCAGCGTGGATATGATGTTAGGTGATTCGCCAATACGTCCGGCCTACTATCTCGGTTCGAAAAGTAACAGCAGTGGCCTGAAAGCCGATGTTGCACTGGCGTTAAACGGTATGCAACTGGGTGATATGCCCTGGATGCTGAATCGTATGCCTGAGCAATTAACCAAGGCGACAGTTGCCCTGCCGCAGGCCAGCGGTGATCAACTGCGTCTGTATGCTATGGGCTTTGATGCTGCCAATCTGGCTAACCGACTCAGCGAATTACGCCAAACCCCGGATATGACAGTGAATGGTCTTACTGGCACGCTGCATATCACCACAGACGGTGTCGTACTCCATGATTTGGTCTGGACCCGTTATACCAACGGACAATTAGCAACTAATGAACCAACCGCTACTCAGCCAGAGCCAGCCATCCAGCAACCGGCGCAGTAAAGGTCAACATTACGAACAACAGGCCCGCCGGTTCTTAGAACAGCAGGGCCTGCTGTTTGTCTGTGCTAACTATCATTGCCGTCAGGGTGAATTAGATCTAATTATGCGGGAGCAGCAGACGCTGGTCTTTGTTGAAGTCCGCTACCGGGCATCCCGCAATTATGGTGGTGCATTATCTTCAGTAACACCCGCCAAACAGCAAAAAATCCGGCATACTGCCCGTTATTATCTGATGAGTCAGAGAATAAACGAAGCACATCAGGCTTGCCGTTTTGACATAGTATCGTACGATGACGGCCAGTGTAACTGGCTGAAAAACGCATTTTAGGAGAACCCGGTTGGATCGGATCAGAGAAAATTTTACCGAAAGCATTCAGACCAAAATTGCCGCAGCAGAAGTGCTTTCAGAAAGCATTCAGACTGCAGCACAGATGCTGGCTATTTGTCTGCTAAACGGCAACAAGATCCTTACCTGTGGCAATGGGGCATCCGGTGCATTGGCTCAGTTATTCGTCTCTCATCTGATGAGTCGTTTTGAGACAGCCCGACCGTCTCTGCCGGCTATAGCATTAACCTGCGATGGCAATCTGATGAGTTCACTCAGCCATTTCGGTAAATTTGAAGATGTCTATGCTCATCAAATCCGGGCATTAGGCCAGCAAGGTGACATTCTGTTGCTGATCACGACCGAAGAAGATAACCGGGAGCTGATCCACGCAGCCGAAGCAGCGCTCTCCCGCGACATGACAATGGTGATACTGAATACCGGAGATGGTGGTGAACTGGCAGGGTTACTAGGACCAAGTGATGTTGAAATTCGCTGTCCTTCTGCCCGTTTTTCACGCATTCTTGAAATTCATTTACTGGTACTGAATTGTCTGAGTGATTTGATTGATCAAACTCTGTTCCCCCAATAACAATTGAGGAATTGCTATGTTTCGTAAACTGCTTCCGTTATCACTGGCCAGTTTATTGCTGCTGCAAGGTTGTGTGGGTGTATTGCTGGCGGGCGGTGCCACAGGTGGTGTTATGGTGGCTAAAGACCGCCGGACTGTAACAGCCCAGGTCGATGACAAGAAAATTGAACTGAATGTACGTCATGAACTGACTGAGCGTACTGATATTTCCCGCACCAGCCATATATCGGTACACAGCAATAACGGTATTGTGTTGCTGGTAGGGCAAACACCGCATCAGAAGTACAGTGATGAAGTCAAAGCCATGGCAGAACGTCAGGATGGCGTCCGTAAGGTTTACAACGAAATCAAAGTGGAAGAACCGATCGGGTATGACATTCGCACTAACGACAGCTGGATCACGTCAAAAGTACGAACCATGCTGATTGCCGAACGAAACTTCGATAGTAGTCATATCAAAGTGGTCACCGAAGATAGTCAGGTTTATCTGATGGGCATGGTTACCCGTAGTGAGGGGGATTTGGCTGTTGAGATTGCCCGCAATGCATATGGTGTCACAAAGGTCATCCGGGTTTTTGAATACGTTTCTCAGTAGTTTTTCAAACAGCAAAAAGGGGAATCAGATGATTCCCCTTTTTCTTTATTTGATCACACGTAAAACCGGTCGTCCGTCTGGCCGTTGATCCGGGTTCTTATCTGATGCAGTTTCAGTCACTGAATCAGTCTCCTGCCAGTCCGCATAAGCAGGCTCAGGCGGAAAGAAGGTTCCTGCTCCGTTTTCACGGGAGTGGAGCCCTAACACGGCAGCCATCGGAATATAAAGCTGATGCGGCACACCACCAAACCGGGCATTGAAGCTGATTGCGTCATTCTCCAGCGAGAGAGCCACAACCGCTTGCGGAGCAATATTCAGAACAATCTGCCCGTCACGTGCATACTGTTGTGGTACTTGTACCAGCTTGGCATTGGCATCCACCAGCAAGAGTGGTGTCATCTCATTATCCAGCAGCCATTCATAGAATGCCCGCAACAGATACGGACGACTGGGCGTCATGTTCGGTACCATTACAGTTGTCCGTTACGCATTTCACGTTCAACATCGGTCAAAGATGCCTGGAACGACTCACGCTCAAATAAACGGGTCATATAGGCTTTCAGTTCTTTAGCACCTTTGCCGGTGAATTCGATACCCATAATTGGCAAACGCCAC
The DNA here is from genome assembly GCA_008015085.1 of Tolumonas sp. Lineage (GTDB taxonomy): Bacteria > Pseudomonadota > Gammaproteobacteria > Enterobacterales > Aeromonadaceae > Tolumonas. The sequence continues at coordinate 6,810 of SSEX01000041.1, forward strand.
ATCAAGGGGGCCATGTAGCAATCTACCTGGCTGAACTCTTCATTCATGAAATAAGGGTATTCCTGGAACAGTGGAGCCATGCCCTGCAGGCTTTCACGCAATTGTTTGCGTGCTGCATCCGCATCCGGTGCATTGTTCAGGATCTTGTCTGCCAGAGAGTACCAATCCAGCTCAACACGGTGCATCATCAGGCGGCAGTTACCACGAGCCACCGGATAAACCGGCATCAGCGGCGGATGTGGAAAACGCTCGTCCAGATATTCCATGATGATGCGGGAGGTGTAGAGCACCAGATCACGATCTACCAGTGTAGGAACAGAGTTATACGGGTTTAACTCCAGCAGTTCTTCTGGCAGAGCATTTACATCCACCATACAGATATCAAAGGTCACGCCTTTCTCGGCCAGGACGATACGCACCTGGTGACTAAACATGTCATTGCCGGAGAACAGGGTCATGACGGAGCGCTTGTTGGCAGCGAAAGCCATTGTTCCCTCCATTCAGAACAAGAAAAAATCGATGGCAGTCGCCATCATAAAATCCGGGGTGTATTACGTCGGTAACACAAGCAGGCCGTTTAGTATATCAAATTTTCAACAGTTTGAGGATAGGTCAATGTCAGTTGTTCGCCTTGATATTTGCATCTGGTAAACTAATGTTCTCTTTTATGCCTGAGGATGGTTATGCCGGCAGCAACTGACAACGGGGAAGTTCGTCTCGATAAGTGGCTCTGGGCCGCCCGCTTTTACAAAACCAGGGCGTTGGCGCGTAGCATGATCGAAGGCGGTAAAGTCCATTACAATGGTCAACGCACCAAGCCAGGGAAACTGGTGGAAGTGGGTGCCATGCTGAAAATCCGTCAGGGATATGACGACAAAGAGGTGGAAGTACTGGCCTTAAGTGTTCAACGTTTGTCAGCGCCACAGGCACAACTGCTTTACGCAGAAACAGATGACAGCGTTGCCAGACGGGAAAAAAATGCAGAAGCCCACCGGCTAAATGCATTGTATGCTCCACACCCCGACAGTAAGCCAGATAAAAAACAACGACGCGACCTGATGCGTTTTAAGCAAGGTGAATGATGCTGAAGCATCGTTCTGAATCTAACACTGAGAAAGTCTGATATGAGTCATATTCCGGATCAATTGCATCGTTTTATCTTTGAAAAATATGAAGTTCGTGGCGAGCTGGTACAACTGAACCAAACGACCCAGGATATGCTGGGCGGCCATCATTATCCGCAGGCTATTCAGCGATTACTGAGCGAATTACTGGTAGCTACCAGCTTGCTGACAGCCACCCTGAAATTTGAAGGTTCGATTACCGTTCAACTTCAGGGGGATGGCCCTGTACGTTTTGCCGTTATTAATGGTGATCATCAGCAGCAACTGCGTGGCGTTGCTCGTTACGAAGGTGTCATTGCTGAAAATGCCGGTTTGCATGATTTGATCGGTAAAGGTCATATGATCATCACCGTGACACCAAATGAAGGTGAACGCTATCAGGGCATTGTGGCTTTGGATGGTGACACACTATCTGCCTGTCTGGAAAATTATTTTGCCCAGTCAGAACAGCTGCCGACCCGGATCTGGATCAAGACCGAGCAACATGAAGAACAGCCTAAATCTGCAGGTATGTTGATTCAGGCTATGCCAAACAGTAATAGTGAACAACATGCTCTTGATTTCGAACATATCACCACTCTGACTGACACAATAAAGAGTGACGAATTGCTGGGATTGCCTGCTGAAGAAGTGCTATACCGCCTATATCATCAGGAAGAAGTTCGGTTATTTGACCCACAGTCCGTAAGCTTTGTTTGTGGTTGTTCCCGTGCTCGTTGTGAAGCCGCACTATTGCAACTGGGGCAGGCGGAAGTGGCGTCATTGCTGGAAGAGCAGGAAGACATCAGAATGGATTGTGATTACTGCGGCACTGAATATCACTTCTCAGCCAGCGATGTCACTCATCTTTTTAATGATCAACCAACACAGAATGAAGAGCCCAAAGGCCCTCTGCACTAATTATTTCTGTTGCAGTTTGATCATAAATCAATACTGATAAAAATGAATCAAATCATGGATTAGCAAACTATCTGATTGCTAATCCTCTTTTCCTGTTCTTTTCTTAACTGCTTATATTCCCATTCCAATTGGAAACATTCTGCCGCTCCGATCGCAAAATAAATTTAATCCTTAAAAACTGTAGGTGCATCCACATAATTTGAAGTAGTAAGCATTAATCGCCGCAGAAGCTCCTAAACTGAATCCAGATGTACCTCCCCCCAATTTGGTCACACACAGGAGCAAACTTATGACTACTGCCCGTTTAGACCTCGGACTTTATGGTATTTCTGATATTAAAGAAATTGTCCGTAACCCTTCTTATGATCAGTTGTATGAAGAAGAGCTGAATCCTGATTTGGTTGGTTATGAACGCGGTGTCGTAACCAAATTAGGTGCTATCAATGTTAAAACCGGTGTCTTTACCGGGCGTTCCCCCAAAGACAAATACCTTGTTCTGGATGACACCACCCGTGATACCGTCTGGTGGTCTGATGGCGGCAAGAACGACAACAAACCGATTACTCCTGCGGTCTGGAATGATCTGAAAGAACTTGTGGTGAAAGAGCTTTCCGGTAAACGATTGTTTGTAATTGATGGATTCTGTGGCGCGAATCCCGATAGTCGGCTGGCCGTACGCATTATTACCGAAGTCGCCTGGCAGGCTCACTTTGCTAAAAATATGTTTATCCGGCCCAGTGAAGAAGAGTTGGTTGGCTTTGAGCCCGATTTTGTTGTGCTGAATGGTTCAGAAACAGTGAACCCTAACTGGAAAGAGCACGGGCTGAACTCCGAAAACTTTGTTGCTTTTAACCTGACAGAAAAAATGCAGGTCATCGGCGGAACCTGGTATGGCGGAGAAATGAAAAAAGGGTTGTTTTCAGTGATGAACTACCTGTTACCGCTGCGTGGTATTGCATCTATGCATTGTTCTGCCAATGTGGGCAAAGATGGTGATGTGGCTATCTTTTTCGGGTTATCCGGCACGGGTAAAACTACGCTTTCCGCTGATCCTAAACGCCTGCTGATTGGTGATGATGAACATGGCTGGGATGATGACGGTGTCTTCAATTTTGAGGGTGGCTGTTACGCCAAAACTATCAAGTTAAACAAAGAAGCTGAACCGGATATTTATAATGCCATCCGTCGTGATGCATTGCTGGAAAACGTCACTGTTGATGCTGATGGTAATGTCGATTTTGATGATGGTTCCATCACCGAAAACACCCGTGTTTCTTACCCGATTTATCATATCGATAATATCGTCAAACCAGTATCGAAAGCCGGACATGCAAAGAAAGTGATATTTCTGACGGCAGATGCATTCGGTGTGCTTCCGCCAGTCTCCAAGCTGACACACGATCAGACTCAATATCATTTCCTCTCTGGGTTTACCGCCAAGCTGGCGGGTACCGAACGCGGTGTAACTGAACCGACGCCCACATTCTCTGCTTGTTTTGGGAAAGCATTTCTTACATTGCATCCAACCAAATACGGTGAAGTGCTTGTGAAACGCATGGAGGCGGCGGGAGCGGACTGCTATCTGGTGAATACCGGCTGGAATGGCACAGGCAAACGTATATCCATTCACGATACCCGTGCAATTATTGATGCCATCATGGATGGCTCGATTGATAAGGCACCGATGAAGACTTTACCGATATTCAATCTGGCAATGCCGGTCGATCTGCCAGGCGTGAATCCGCAGATCCTCGATCCTCGGGATACCTATGCAGATCCAGCTGAATGGGAACGGAAAGCGGTGGATCTGGCGCAACGCTTCATTAAACATTTCTCGCAATACACCGATAATGATGAAGGCAAACGCCTGATTGCTGCAGGTCCGCAGTTGCCCTGACATATCCATCAGCTAAATGTATAACATCACATTTACATCAGAGAGAGCCGCATAAAACGGCTCTCTTTTTTACAAAATAAAGCCTATCTTGCTGTAGGCCTTATCCATCAAGGGCTGCCAAATTTGCAAGTAGTCAGGCCTCACAAAACACATTTTTTTTACCTGTTGCTCTGCTGTTCAAATCTTCAGATTCTCTGTTTTAGATCAAAAAAAGAGTAAGTATCTTCCTGCACGAAGACCCATATATAGTTATATTTCTGCGGTATTGAACTATATATAGTATTACCACCACAACGACACACAATGTCGGATTAGCACGAGGGCTATGAGAAATGCAAGCAAAACCGCTGGTAGTCAAACGCGACGGATGCCGCGTATCGTTTGATGGCTCACGTATATGGCAGGCTGTTGCTAAAGCTGCAGAAGCTGTAAACGTAAGAGACGACGCGTATTGCGCCTCAGTAGCTGGTCAGATCGCTTCCCTGCTCGCTGGACGCGATGAAGTTGATATCAGTGAAGTACAGACGCTGGTCGAAAACCTGTTGATGGAAGGTCCGCACAAGACTCTCGCGCGCGCTTACATCGAATATCGTCATGACCGTGATTTAGCGCGTGAGAAACAAGGCCGCCTCAATAAAGAGATCCAGGGGCTGATCCAGCAGACTAATGCTGAACTGCTGAATGAAAACGCCAATAAAGACAGTAAAGTCATCCCGACTCAGCGTGACCTGCTGGCGGGTATTGTAGCTAAACACTATGCCAAACAATATCTGCTGCCTCGCGATGTTGTTCAGGCACACGAAAAAGGCGAAATCCATTTCCATGATCTGGATTACTCCCCTTTCTTTCCGATGTTTAACTGCATGCTGATTGATATTGAAGGCATGCTGACCCACGGTTTCAAAATGGGTAATGCCGAGATTGATACGCCAAAATCAATCTCGACTGCTACCGCAGTGACAGCTCAGATCATCGCTCAGGTCGCCAGCCATATTTATGGTGGAACCACCATCAACCGTATTGATGAAGTACTGGCACCTTATGTGAAACAGAGCTATGAAAAGCACCGTAAGGTTGCAGAGGAATGGGCCATTCCAGATGCTGAAGGCTATGCCCGTGCACGGACTGAAAAAGAGTGCTACGACGCCTTCCAGTCACTGGAATATGAAGTGAATACGCTGCATACCGCTAACGGTCAGACTCCGTTTGTGACCTTTGGTTTTGGCCTGGGTGAAAGCTGGGAATCCCGCCTGATCCAGAAATCAATTCTGCAGAACCGTATTGCCGGGCTGGGTAAAAACCATAAGACAGCGGTGTTCCCGAAACTGGTCTTTGCGATCCGTGATGGTATCAACCATAAGAAGACAGATCCGAACTATGACATCAAGCAACTGGCACTGGAATGTGCCAGCAAGCGGATGTATCCGGATATTCTGAACTACGATCAGGTGGTTAAAGTCACCGGCTCGTTCAAAACCCCGATGGGCTGCCGTAGCTTCCTGGGTGTTTATGAAGAAGATGGCAAACAATACCATGAAGGTCGTAACAATCTGGGCGTAGTGAGCCTGAACTTACCACGCATTGCGCTGGAAGCACGTGACGAAGCCCATTTCTTCGATCTGCTGGATAGTCGTCTGCGTCTGTGTAAGAAAGCGCTGATGGCGCGTATCGAACGTCTGAATGGTGTAAAAGCCCGTGTTGCACCAATCCTGTATATGGAAGGTGCCTGTGGCGTGCGTCTGAAAGCCGATGATGATGTTGCCCAAATCTTCAAAAATGGTCGTGCCTCAATTTCACTCGGTTATATCGGCGTGCATGAAACCATCAACGCCTTGTTTGGTAGCCAGAAACATGTCTTTGATGACGAAGCCCTGCGCCAGAAAGCAGTTTTGATCGTGCAAAAACTGCGCGATGCCGTGGATGAGTGGAAAAAAGAAACCGGTTATGGTTTCAGCCTTTACAGCACGCCAAGTGAAAACCTGTGCAGCCGTTTCTGCAAACTGGATACCAAAGAGTTTGGTCTCGTAGACGGTGTTACTGAGAAAGGCTATTACACCAACAGTTTCCATCTGGATGTTGAGAAGAAGGTTGACCCTTACGCAAAACTCGACTTTGAAATGGCGTATCCACCTATCGCGAATGGTGGCTTTATCTGCTACGGCGAATATCCGAATATCCAGCACAACCTGGAAGCGTTGGAAAACGTCTGGGATTACAGCTATTCATGTGTACCTTATTACGGCACCAACACACCGATTGATGAATGCTATGAATGTGGATACACCGGTGAATTCTCATGTACCAGCAAAGGCTTCACCTGCCCGAAATGCGGCAATCACGATTCAACTAAAGTTTCCGTGATCCGCCGTGTTTGTGGCTACCTCGGCAGCCCTGATTCCCGCCCATTCAATGCGGGTAAACAGGAAGAGGTAAAACGCCGGGTTAAGCACCTGTAATTTACAACTTGGCAGAACAAGAAGCCGGTCGTTTATCGACCGGCTTTTTTATTTTTTTATCCAGAAAATATATAAAAATAATGCCGCTCCTTAAGAAACGGCATTACCAATACCAGAAGGAACAAACCATCTAATACGGATTACATGATTATTGCGGGGAATATCCGATAGGGACATCGATAATCTGATTATTATTAACCGCATCGCCCTCATTCGAATAATAGCCATCTATATAGTATAACTCTGAATCAATATTAACTTCGGCAGAAGCACTGATGAAGAATGGCGCATATAACGAATCGTTATTCACTGACGTTTCTACCGGCAGATAAACGTTCACAGTTTGTCCCATCGGAATGTTTACTGCTTCCAAAATCAATTGTTCATAATTTGAATAGACTCTCAAATCACAGCTTTGAGGTTGTACTGAATAAGGATAATCAGCCGCAACAACACAACGAGCTCTAACTTGCTTGACAGGTGCAACAATAACATCTGAATCTAATAAGAGATTCACAGCACCTGTTGCAGTTGATACCGAGCTACCACTGAGCTGGTGAACACCAGATGCATCAACCGCTTTTGCGGTACCCGCCCATGCAAGATTGCTCACCTTAAAACTGGTCTGAATTAATGCACCCTCTTCAGGAATATCAAGACTCAGTGTTTTTATGTCGTTATTACCGAGATCCGCCGTCAATGTCACTGCACAAGCATGATAGGTAGAGTCTGGTGTAGAGCAACGAACAAAATTGCTGGTTTTAGGCTCACTTAAAGTAATTTGCACAGAGCCGGAAACACCAGATGTCGCATCACCAATTAAACCGCCGACTGTTGTCGCATGCCAAGATACAGAACCTGATGTTGGCAGGTTAATGATGGTGGCTCCTTCTGCAGGTAAAGAGGTACTTTTCGTTAAATGAGACCCGTCATCTAACAGCACAGTGGCAACGACATTACATGCTGCAGGCTGGCCATTGTAGTCAATACACTTCACATTCAGGGTATTCGGATTATTGAATTTAAAATCCCAGTTCCAGGTTGAGAAATGAGACACTTCCGCCGAAACAGCTAAACCGGTTGATGATGACGACGATGCCACCACATGGCCAACGCCATCTTCAATCCAGATCCCTTGCGATTCATCGAAATGCCAAAGCGGTATTTCAGAGCCCACCGCTAATGCATTACCACCGATGCTGGTATATGGCAGATCCATCTGAATGGTTGCTGTCTTACCCGTCGCCAGTTGTAAATGACTGCCTGTCGAATCATAGAAATCGACCGTCATCATACCAGCGCTAATCAACTCGACTATTTCACCATCTGAAGTCTGGGCTTTCCCGTTACCAGGCATTGCAGTCAAATCAGCCGCCGTAATATCCCACGGTGTTAATTTTAAAGTCGCAGTTCCGGTAGCCGCTTTGCCATTACTATCAACAAAAGCATTGTCTGGCAGAGTAATGCGGGCGCCCTGATACTGGCTGACAATCAGTTGAGACTGAGTAATATCTGCTAAGGCCAGTTCTTCTTTTACAGGCTGTAAAATCAGTTGGATCTGTTTTAAACCATCAGTGCTTAATTCAACCTGTGTTGACTGAGCAATAAAACCAGACTTAGACGCCATGACAACCTGACTGCCAGTGGCGATGTTATCCAACTCTGCCATTCCCTGTTCATTGGTCTCAGCACTTATTCCGTCAATTGTCACTTGTGCATTAGCTAATAATGCGCCCTGAGAACTACGAACCAGCACCTGCACATTACTTTCATCAACGGGTGCATTGACTGTTAATTTCTGAATTTTGGTTTTACTGACACCCCGTCTATCGGTGACTTTCAGCTGAACCTGATAGTCTCCTGCTTTCTCGTAGCTATGTGTGACGACTTCTCCGCTTTCTGTTTTTCCGTCACCAAAACTCCACTCATAGGCAACAATGCTGTTGCCTTTATTTTCTCCGTAAGCAGCACTAGCGCTTGCGTCAAAAGTTGTTGTAACACCTGCGACTACCGGTGTTGGTGTTACTTTAAAATCAGCTGTTGGTTCACCACAACCGGTTAATAACGATGCAATGAGCATTAACCAGACCCATTGCAAACTCCGGATTATCTTCATCCCATTATCCCTTATTGATATTGCCCGAATAAAATTAACAATTGCGGTAGTTTTCTTGACAGTGCAGTCAAAGTACCGCAGGTTGAAAAATAAGCGGTGCATCATACAGTTGCCAATCAGGTCGATTAACCATAATTAACAGATACCTGTAAGATCTTTACGGTTTGCGGATAATAGAATTCAGAATGGATAAAGGTGGAATATTTTTACGGACAGCAGGACCGAAGAAGCCGACGCATTACCGGCTTCTTCTGTTTCTATGCCAATCAAATTAAATAAAACGCACTACTTCATCACGGCTACGACGGGTTTTTGCCCGTTTTGGCTCTGCTTCGCGGTAACCAAAAGCAGTAATATGTGCCACCCCAAATTTGCTGAGATCAACGCCTGCCTCAGCCGCTAACAATGCTTCCAGGTCATCTCTGACAAACCCTTCGATAGGGCAAGAGTCAATACCCAGCATTGCAGCTGTAGTCATCATATTCGCCATTGGCAGATAAGTCTGACGGGCTGCCCATTCTGCGACTTTATAGTCATCACCTGCAATTTTGAACAAGGTGTTCTGGAAGTAAGCGTAGAAATCACCAATCATTTTGTGCACGTCATCTGGCAGTTTTTGCACATCACGCATAAAAGATTCCAGATAATCACTGCCTGGTTTCAGATCGTCTCCCCGACGATGCAAAGTAATGATCAGATGACTGGCGGTAGTGATCTGTTGCTGGCCACAGGCGATTGGTAAAATCTTTTCCCGCAGAGCCGGGTTCTGCACCACCAAAAATTGCCAGGGTTCAAAGCCAAAAGAGCTCGGTGATAACCGCCCTGCCTCTAAAATCACATCAAAATCGGCATCGCTGATTTTTTTCTGCGAGACGAAAGCCTTACAAGCATGACGGAATGCATATGCATTCAGGATCTGCGATTTATCCATGTTAACTGTCCTCGTAATTCGCTGCTTAAATTTGATGAGATTTTTTATCATGCAGCACGGCGTTATGTAGCGTACGCGTATAAATACCTGATATAGTTATAACTAACCTTAAAAAATAACAAGGTACGGGGA
>SSEX01000153.1 GCA_008015085.1 Tolumonas sp.
ATTTATAAACATACAGAAAAAACATAACACCCACGGTACATAATATGAGAAATATTCAACCACAACCCCAATATTTTAATTTTTAATAAAATCTAAACCGATCATATTTTTCAACATATGCTGAATATTCTTCCGTCATGAAGGTGAAAAACATCAATGAACATCTCAATAAAAATAGAACCAACTTAGATGTGATTTAATAAATTCAGCTGTAATCAGATTCATTATGTCACATATACCAACCAGACAAGAATAATAGCCCTGAATTTGTAATTTCTCAGAAAAGAGCTGCATTATTGGCGTTGGATAATCCCGTCACTGCCTGAGCAAAACGTCACCCTCTGAACCCACCACGATCACATGATGGGCGTCACTGATCCGGGGAAACTGATAGATCTTAAGCTGCCGATCCAGTACCTCTGTTGGCACAGCATATTGTCGGCTGGCATTCCCACAATAAATGGCCGATTCGGGAGCAAGAAAGATAACCACTGTAATGAGTGCATGCAGGTCATGGGCAATGCCATAGAGTTGTCTGCGGTGATCTTGTCGCAAATTAGTAGCATCCCATACCACAGAGCGATTTTCCCGCAAAAATTGTCTGAGTTGTTGCTGGGCAGTATGCACAACCCGTTGCGGATTATCCTGACAGGTACGGTCGCCCCAGAGTTTCTCTCTGATATTATCCAGTGACACAACCGCCATATCTTCACATTGCTGTGCAACATAACGGGATTTACCTATACCACTTGGGCCACAAAGCAGGAAAAGATGACCATGCAGATCTTTATACCGGGCAAACCGGGATACTGCCTCAGACGGTAGTGCTATCCTCCCCCGTTGTAATGCATCGATGGCACAGGCTCTCAGATAAATACGGGCAGCTTCAGACTCCTCCACCAGCAATTCGTCTAATCCTGGGGGATCATAGTCGCGTTCCCATACACCAAATTTTTTACAATATCGGCGGAATGTTTCCAGATACTCTAATTGCTGCTGGATATTCTCCCCTTCTCTTCCCTGCATATCGGCGCGTTCCAGCCAGTAAAGTAACGCCATATTTGCCCGGCGGGACAGCGCTATATAGGCACCTTCATCCATATTCTGAACGACTAGCATTTTGGGCATTTGATGTTCTCCGACCAAACCGAGCACAGTCCAGATCACGGAGAATGGAAGTGGTAATTTCATCAGCTGAAATGCCAGATAGGAACGCCCTATCGCTTCATGATCGGGCGATCCGAGTCGTTGCTGGCCGCGTATAGTCATCTTTCGTGTGCAACGAGGTTTGCCAATATCATGCAGGATCGCTGAAAGGACCAATGCCTGTCGCTGCTCTCCCTGAATAAAAACAGCCTCGGTAGCCAGCAAGTGGTACAACTCACCCAGCACCATCCCGGTATGAATATGCACATTCCCTTCGGCATGCCATCCCGGATCTTGTTGTGTCTTTTTCAGATCATAAAGCCACGGGATCACCGCACCGAGTTGTCGGACACATTCATTGATATCAGGGGTTGCAGAATAAGCGAGTTGCTGAAGCCACTGTTTCACAGAAAACCATCGGTAAAATGATATTTACAGGAATTTTGCCTGAGAAAAAGAATGAGGCATACCCCTATCCGAACAACAGGGGTATGTTGAGATTCAGCGGGTTGCTATATAGTTCCGCCAGCCACCTAACTCAGAGATCTCTTCCGCACCTTTAAGACCACAGGGTTCACAGATAAAACCACTGACCCACGTTCCATCTGCCAGCTCGACCTTACCTATCCCAAGTGGCGCTGGAATGCCGGCGACAAACGAGCCAAAATGTTCAGCCGGAACTGACCAGACTTCGACTGCAATGGCTACACCCTGATCGGTGTCGCGGATCAAGCCCGGACGATACGGCGGGCCACCCGCCAGTGCATACATACGATAGGCTTTCGCTGTTGAAGTCACTTGCTTCAGGAAGGCTTTGCGATCCGTCAGTTGCCAATTGAGTGGTAAGCCAGACAGATGCGCGCCACATACCAACACGTCAATGGTGTCCGCCACTGGCATCGGCAGCGACGGTGTGTTGGCAGGCAATAGCTGATGACTGACGCCCAGCGGCAAGGCAACCTGCCGTTGCCAGCGATCGCCCAGTGCCAGCAGCACCTCATCCTGAAAAGCCGGCGCAAACAGCGTGATACCAAATGGCAGATCTACCTTGTCGCCAGCAGAGCGGAAACCACAAGGCAGTGCGATAGCACTGTAATCCAGCAGATTCATGAAGTTGGTGTAGTAACCCAGATTGCTGTTCAGGCGGATCGGATCGGCTTCCACCTCCTGAATGGTGTAAATCGTGCCAGTGGTCGGTGTTACAATCAGATCCACTTTCGCTAGTTCAGCATCGGCAAGACGTTTCAGTCGCTGCAATTCATACAGTGCTTCATAGGCATCAACAGCGGTGCGTGTCTCTGCGCCTCCGATAATAGTTTGGATCACAGGCAAACAACGACTGGCATCAGAATGGAAGAACTCTTTGATCGCCGCCAGTCGTTCGGCGACCCACGGGCCGTCATAGAGTAGCCGTGCCGCTTGAAGAAACGGTTCCAGATCGATTTCCACCACCGTGCCGCCCAGAGCTTCCAACGTGTCCAGCGCTTGCCAATACAGGCGTTCCGCTTCGCTGTCACCGAAGAACTGCAATTGCGTTTTCGCTGGAACACCAAAGCGAAACGCCACAGGGATCGGTGTTGCCGCCACGGCTTCACGGGCAAACGGATCCTGCGCGTCAAACTGGGCGGCGATCGGCCAGACAGTCGCCAGATCGGTGGCACACTGCGCAAACAGCGTGACACAATCCAGACTCTTACAGGCTGGCACCACACCACTACAACTGATCCGCCCTTTCGTCCCTTTTAGGCCGAGAATATTGTTAAAGGCCGCCGGCACCCGCCCGGAACCTGCCGTATCGGTACCGAGCGCAAAACAGACTTGCCCCGTAGCAACAGCCACCGCTGAACCGGAACTGGAACCACCAGAGATATAGGCTGGGTCTACACTATTCTGGCAAGCACCGAAAGGGCTACGCACCCCAACCAGACCGGTCGCAAACTGATCCAGATTGGTTTTCCCCAGAGGGATTGCACCTGCCGCAATCAGTTGCTTTACAACGAAAGCCGATTCCAGTGGCTGATACGCGTAATCAGGACAAGCCGCTGTGGTGGGTAGATCCGCCAGATCGATGTTGTCTTTAATGGCAAACGGAATACCAAACAGTGGTAAATCATCGGGTGAATGGTATTCCAGTTGATGCAAATAGCCGTCCAGTTGCTCCACTGACAGCAGACAGATCCAGACATTACGCTCATCGGCCTGGGCATGTTGCAGGCAGCGATGCAGTAATTTGTGAGGTGTCAGTTCACCACTTCTATACGCAGCATGAATGGCACTGATGGTCATTGGTTTCAACATGATTATTCCTCCAGCACCAGTAGACGCTGACCAGCGCGTACCTGTTGGCCGGCTTCACGATTAAGTGCAACTACCTTGCCGGTATGCGGCGCTACTACTTCAATTTCCATTTTCATCGATTCGATAATGAGCAACGGCTGACCCGCTTTGATGGTTTGACCTGCTTCGACCAGCACCTGCCAGACGTTGCCGGAGACCAGACTTTCCACTGCTTTGTGATGATCCGGCAATGCCTCTTCCTCACCGGTTTCTAGCATCATGTCGCTATCGGCAGAGAAATTCGCTTGTCCGGTTTCGATCCAACGCTGACGCTCTGCTTCAAAAGCCGTTTGCTGACGCTCTTTCGCCACGAGGATTTCATCGGCATGTTCATTCACCAGCTTGTTGTAATCCGCCAGAGAGAACTGGATCTCTTCGATCTGAATTGGGTAACGACCGCGCGGGAATTCACGACGAATCCGCAATAGCTCATCCGCATCCACTTCATAGAATTTGATTTGATCGAAGAAGCGCAGCAGCCATGGCTGACTGAATTCAGCGGTCTGACGATAACGGTTCCACATCTGCAGGGTACGACCGACAAACTGATAACCACCCGGACCTTCCATACCGTAAACACACAGATAGGCACCACCAATCCCGACCGCATTTTCTGGCGTCCAGGTACGAGCAGGGTTGTATTTGGTGGTGACCAAGCGATGACGTGGATCGAGCGGCGTTGCCACCGGCGCACCGAGATAGACATCGCCTAAGCCCATCACCAGATAGTTGGCGTTGAAGACGATTTCTTTGACCTGTTCAATCGAATCAAGACCGTTGATACGACGGATGAATTCAATATTCGACGGGCACCAAGGCGCATCTTTACGCACCAGTTCGTCGTATTTGCGGATCGCTAACCGTGTTGCTTCATCATCCCAAGACAATGGCAGATGGACGATACGCGCTGGCACAGTGATCTGCTCAATATCCGTCAGTTCACTTTCTGCCTGTTCCAGCAGTTCCAGTAAACGCGTCAGTGGCAGTTGCAGATTATCGTAGTGGATCTGCAGGGAGCGAATGCCCGGTGTCAGTTCCAACACACCTTCGATACCAGCCTCTTGCACCCACAGCATCAGCGCATGCGCACGGAAACGCAGGCGGATGTCGAGCACTTGCGTGCCATATTCCACCAGCAAATAATCATCACCACTGGGGCGGTACACCACTTTCTCGCCATATTTTTCTGCAGGCAACGTTTTCAGAATCGGCGTGGTTGGCGGTGCAATAGAGACAGATACGGGTTGCGCCGTCAGGCTTTCCAGTTCAGCCAGTTGAGCCCGATCCAACACTTCAGCATCCGCAATGGAGATCGGAATAAAGCGCACTTTATCGCCCGCTTTCAGCTGACCCATTTTCCACAGATCCGCTTTGACGATGGTTGCTGGACAGACGAAACCGCCCAGACTCGGACCATCCGGCCCTAAGATAACCGGCATATCACCGGTAAAATCGACGGTACCAATCGCATAAGCATTGTCATGCAGGTTCGATGGATGTAAGCCTGCCTCGCCACCATCAGTACGGGCCCATTCCGGTTTTGGTCCAATCAGACGCACACCGGTGCGGCTGGAGTTGTAATGCACTTCGTAATCGGTTGCGAAGAAGGTGTCGATATCGTGGTCAGTAAAGAAATCAGGCGCACCGTGCGGACCATAAATCACGCGCAGTTCCCACGTATTCGTAATCGCTGGCTGTAATGCCGCGGGCAGTGATTGTTCAGCCACCGAACTCGATGCGACTGGCAGATGCAGTACATCCCCTGCCTGAATCGAACGACCCACATGGCCGCCAAACTGACCCAACGTAAAAGTCGAACAACTGCCAAGATAATGTGGACAATCAATGCCACCCGCCAGTAGCAGATAACTGCGCGCACCCGCCGTTGCGACTTTACCCAGTTGCAGGGTTGCACCGGCAGGCACCGTGACTACCTGCCACATTGGCAATGCTTCACCATCCAACTTAGCATCGATGGTGGCACCTGCCAGCACGATCTGACGTGCCGTATTAAATTTCAAAGTCGGACCCGACAGGGTAATTTCCAGACCCGCTGTCTCTGCATCATTGTTCAGCAGACGGTTCCCCAGACGGAACGACCAGTTATCCATCGGGCCTGACGGTGGCACCCCAATATCCCAGTAGCCCACACGGCCGGGAAAATCTTGAATGGTGGTTTGCGTTCCGCCTGAAAGCACATCAATGGTGGAGGGTTCATAACTGAACTCATTCAGCGTGCGAGTCAGCACTTTTCCCTGTTGCACAACGTCACTGGTAAGCAGCGCACAGAGGTATTCTTTATTAGTTTCGATGCCATACACCGTGCTGTCATGCAGCATGGTCAGCAGCGTTGTGATGGTTTGCTCACGCGAGCCCGACCAAGCAATCAGTTTTGCCAGCATCGGGTCAAAGAATGGCGGCACGTCAAGACCAGCATCCAACCAATGGTCAATACGGCACGATTTACGATCCTGCTGCGGGAATTGCACCGCACTGATTAAACCGGCACTTGGGCGGAAGTTTTTCGCCGGATCTTCTGCGTACAAACGCACCTGAATCGCATGACCTTTGGGTGTCAGCACTGTTGCCAGACTCTCCAATGGCGCTAAATCGCCGGCACCCAATTCAATCATCCAGCGTACCAGATCGACACCATACACCTGCTCGGTAACGCCATGTTCAACCTGCAAGCGGGTGTTTACTTCGAGGAAATAGAAAGCACCACTGGCATCGTCATAGACATATTCCACCGTGCCCGCACTGCGATATTTGACCTGCTGACCTAGTTTCACTGCGGTTTGCTGCAATGCCTGACGCACCTCTTCCGATAAATTCGGTGCTGGGCATTCTTCGATGACTTTTTGGTTACGACGTTGCGCGGAACAATCACGTTCGCCGATGGCGATCACCTTGCCGTGACCATCACCAAACAGCTGCACTTCGATATGACGGGCACGTTCGATGAATTTTTCGAGGAACATGCCACCATTACTAAAATTGTTCTCAGACAGACGTTTCACCGAGGCGTAAGCGCCGGTCAGCTCTTCGGCGCTATAACAACGCTGCATGCCGATACCACCACCACCTGCGGTGCTTTTCAGCATGACCGGGTAGCCAATGATTTCAGCCTTTTCTAACGCTTCTTCTAAAGAAGTCAGTAAGCCAGTGCCTGGCAATAACGGTACATTTGCCGCTTCCGCCAGTGCACGCGCTTCGTGTTTTAGACCAAATGCCACCATTTGTTCTGGGGTCGGGCCTAAAAACACCAGCCCTTCGTCGACACAACGACGGGCAAAATCTGGGTTTTCACTTAAGAAACCATAACCAGGATGGATCGCCTGCGCGCCGGTTTGTTTGGCAATGGCAATCAGTTTGTTCTGGTCGAGATAGGTGTGTGCGGCAGCCCCTTCACCGAGAGACCAGGCTTCGTCCGCATCTAAGACATGGCGGCTGTCAGCATCCGCTTCGCTGTAAACAGCAACTGAACCAACACCCATTTCTTTCAGGGTGCGGATAATTCGGCAGGCAATCGCGCCGCGGTTGGCAATCAATACTTTATTGAACATAGGTCTAACTCTGTTCAAGGCTGCCGGAGACGTATTTGTTCCGTCAGACTGCGGGTCGTCCCGCGAAAAACAGGGAGCGGATCAAGGTCGTCCTTGTGCTCAATTTCCCTTCTCATTTGATGCTGCTGTTGTGTTGTCTGTCGCCTCGCTGCATCATCAATTGCTTTGGGATATATAGTTTAATTCCAAACTAAAACTTCAACCGGCGTTGGGTTGTAGGCATTACATGGGTTATTTAATTGTGGGCAGTTTGAAATCAGCACGATGACATCCATCTGCGCTTTCAGTTCGACATATTTACCCGGTGCACTGATGCCGTCTTCAAACGTCAAACCACCTTCCGCGGTGATCGGCACGTTCATGAAGAAATTGATATTGTGCGTAATATCGCGTTTGCTCATGCCAAACTCTGGGTTTTCCGTCACCGCCAGCAACCAGCTGTCACGGCAGGCATGCATGTGTTTTTTGCCAAGGTCATAACGCACTTGGTTACTTTCCGTCGCACACGCGCCACCCAAGGTGTCGTGACGACCACAAGTATCCGCGACGATTTCCAGCATCGGGTTGCATTCATTCGTCATCAACATGGTGCCCGCAGATAGATAAACATTGCCTTGTTCACGAATGGTATCCACCGCGCTGTAACGCTCCGCTGGGTTTGCCGCAGAATAAAACAGCGTGTCTGCCGCTTGGTTACCTTCTGAATCGACAATGCGGATCGTCTGACCGGCTTTGACCACCTTCATCCAGTAATCACCCGCCATCACGGTTTCGCGATACGCCACATCGGTAGGGTTCAGTAAACTTTCCTTAATCATGACTAAAGCTCCTTAGTGACCAGCGCAGCAAACATAACGACGGGTATTTTCAAACCCACGACCATTTTCAGGGCGAGAAGTCCGGCAAACATCATCTTCCGCAACTGGATCGGCTTTATACAGTGCGTATTGAATGGGTTTTCGTGGATATTCAGTTGCCGGATCCATCGGATGCGGACAAGTGTTAAACACCACCAAGGTTTCCATTTCAAATCGCAGCGTAATGGTGTCGCCCGCTTTCGAATGACCTGCCGCATACTTCATGTTGCCTTCTTCATCGGTAAACACTTTGCTGAACAGGTTCAGGTTCGCCGCCAGATCACGTGCACCTAAGCCATATTTCGCCACTTCCACCAAGAAGCTGTCATAACCGTTCTGTTTCCACAGGTTACGATGATGCTGGTAATCGCGTTCGCCCCAACGCGCCGCGACTTTTGCTTTGTTGGTGGTGCCTGCAACTGAGTCGATCCAACCGGTATCGTCCTGCACAATCGAGCAGAAAATACGACCCATATCGGAATACAGACAATGACCAGTCGTCAGTTTGAATGTGTGCTGGCACTTCAATGTATCTGGCGCGTTGTAACGCTCCAGCAGATTGCGAGGGTTGTAGAACAGCATGCCGACATTGGCACCCCCTTCCACATCGGTCATTTTCAGCAGTGAGCCCGCAGGCATCACCAGTGACCAGTGGCTGCCACCCGGCAGCGAATCTTCATACAGTAATTCGGCCATGTTATTGCTCCGTTTTTTCTGGTTGTGGAAGCAGCGCCGCATCTTCAGCGTTCAGCTTTCCACCCTGTAAAGGAATGTCATAAGTAATTTGCGCACCATAGCGTTGAGGTGATTGCGGATCATGACGGGTTTTATCAAACACCCAGAGCCGACTGCCCAACGCAAACCCTTCTTTCAGGTCGTGCGTCACCATAAAAATGGTCAGTTGTTGCTGTAACCACAGCTCGCGAATGAGTTGGTGCATATCGCCACGGATCCCAGGATCCAGCGCACCAAACGGTTCATCCAACAGCAGAATGCGTGGCTTTTTCATCAGAGCCTGTGCAATTGCCAGACGTTGCTGCATGCCACCCGACAATTCGCTCGGATAACGGTTCAGCGCATGACTTAACCCCACCCGTTCCAACATGGCTTCAGCGCGTTCCTGTGCGGCTTTTTTGGCAGCACCAAACAGCTTGCCGAGGAATGGCGATTGAGAAAATTCATCCGCCAGCATGACGTTGCCCAGCACCGTCAGATGTGGAAACACCGAATATTTCTGGAACACGATGCCACGATGTTCATCCGGTTCTTGTGGGATTGGCTGACCATCCAACAACAACTCGCCACGCGACACGCTCTCCGTACCCAGCACCAGTTTCAGGAAGGTACTTTTGCCACAGCCGGATGCCCCGACCACTGTGACAAACTCACCCGCATTGATAGAGACGTTGATACGTTCCAGCACACAGACATCGCCGTATTCTTTCCAGACGTTTTTCGCCTGCAGGATGGGCATTGAGGTATTCATCCTTGCGCCTCCCCGTTACGACCGAAATACCACGGAAATGCTTTCCGCGAGATCACTTTTAAAGTCCAGTCCATTGCAAACGCCAGCAAGGTGATCCAAACCACATAAGGCAGGATGATCGACATATCGAGATAACGACGCACGAGGAAGATCCGGTAGCCCAAGCCTTCCGTTGCCGCAATCGCTTCCGCAGCAATCAGGAACAACCAAGCACTGCCCAGTGTCAGACGAATGGCTTCAATTAAACGCGGGAGCACTTGTGGCAACATCATGCGTAATAACACTTGCAGCGTAGACGCGCCCAATGTCTGCGCTTTGATGAGTTGCTCTTCCGGCAAGCTCAGGGTTTTTAGCTGCAAATCACGTATCAGGATCGGGCAGATCCCAATCACAATCAGCATCACTTTCGCCAAATCACCTAAGCCAAACACGATGAACAGAATAGGTAGGATCGCCATCGGCGGCACCAGTGACAGCATGGTCACCACCGGCGAGCAGACGATCCTCACCAATGGAATACCACCATTGAGCAAGCCAACCGTAAGCCCCACTAATGCACTGATGACCACACCTTGCAACAGCAAATTAAGGCTAGACAGCGTATCGGCCCAGAGCAGATACTCGCCGGTGCGACGATTCGGCTCAAACGCCATCCGGACGATTGAATCAAAGATCGTCGGGAATGACGGCAACAGTTTGTCATTCGGGTTCGCGGCCAGACGAGCTTCTGAGTTCATCAGATACAGCACCAGCAACACCACGAATGGCAACAGAGCCAGTAACCAGCGACCTAAGCGATCCGGTTGACGATTAATAAGACGAGTCATCGCGGTTTCCTCTTTCCGAACGCTTACAGCTTGTTATCCGCGGCTAACTGCATAAAGGTGGGATCAAAGCGCAGTTTGATGTTGTTTTTGTCGCCATACACACCCGATGGGGTTTCGACGCCAACAAAATCAGGACCCGGCGCGCTATCCCCCAGCAACCCGTGCTGATAAGAGAACTCCGCAACCAATTGCATAGTCAGTTTCAAGTTCGGATCTTGCACCTGCGACAAGGCATCCTCTGGGCTGTAGAACATTTTGGTCGCGTTTAATTGCGCGTCGTAACCGGCCAGATCAGTGCCAGACGCTTTCGCCATGCTTGTGCGCGCCTCTTTGGCTTTCGCATCGTTGCCATACATGGTTTTCATCACTTCATACCATGCACCTGCCAACGCTTTACCCAGCTCAGGATGTGCTTTCAGCTTGTCAGTTTTCACCACCATCAGATCCAGAATTTCGCCCGGAATTTTGCTGGAATCAAACACCAAGTGGCTGTCTGGTTGCTTGGTGATTTCAGAAAGCAGCGGGTTCCATGTCACCGCAGCCGTCACATCTTTGGTGGTGTAAGCAGAGACGATATCGGCATCTGACGTGTTAACGGTTTTCACGTCTTTCTCCGTCATACCCGCTGTTTCAAGCGCACGCGCTAACAGGTAGTGCGACACACTCAGTTCAACCAGATTGACCGATTGGCCTTTGATATCTTTCAGACTGGATTTGCCTTTCAGCACGATACCGTCGTTACCGTTGGAGTAATCACCGATGATCATCGCGGTAGAATCAACACCACCCGCCGCAGGTATAGTCAGCGCGTCCATGTTGGTCATCACGCAACCATCAAAGCCACCTGCCGTGTCTTGGTTGATTGATTCGACATAGTCGTTGACCTGCACAACATCGATCTCGATATCGTATTTATCCGCCCATTTTTTGATGATGCCGCTTTGTGCAGCGTAATCCCATGGCATCCAGCCAGCGTAAATCGTCCACGCGATTTTGAATTTTTCTTTTGCGAAAGCAGGATCAGAGCCCAGTAACAGAAGCGGTAATAGACCAGCACAAAGCCATTTGCGAAGTGAAGTTTTTTTCATGGTTCCCTCCCTGGGAGTCACGGTAGTCAAATACGAGAGATCATGGCTGTGCGCCTCTGCTCTCCCGGGCTTTTGTCCCGCCGTGTAACCTTCAGGAAGGTCGGTAACTCTCGGACCAGACACTCACATGTGAGCCGGAACCCTAGTCACCCATTATCAAATTGTTGGCACAGAGGTCAGCGTGAGTGCACGCCATGATCATCAAGTGCGTCATTACCAAGTAATCAATGCAAAGCACAGGCCAATATTAAAACCAGCTATTTCGGCGCCAAATTGCTTATATTCAACTTGATATCCTGCTCTTAGGCCAAACTTATCACCGCTTGCATCATTTGAGATCCCCACATTGGGGCATTCACTGTTTTAATGCTCTTTTGGTGAAGCCCGAGGCTAACACTGAAAAATAAATTGACTATATTGATCCAAACCAAGCCTTGTAGAGATACGCCCAACAATCTGTTTTACCCAACAGATTGTTTTTATTTATATTATTTCTTTTTTATCCGCCGAATTTCAGTATGAAATCGCCAAACCCAAACAGGCATGAAACACAAGAACCAGTGCGCTACAGATTAACCACTGTAATGAGCAAAGAAACCTGATCTATCCCCTCCCCCACAGAAGTAATCGGGATTATTACTCTCTACAGTGGTTATAACTCTTTATAGTGGATATAGATACCGACAAAGGAAAATAACCACTATAGAGAGAATTACTCACTCTAGTGGTTATTGATTAGAAACGAGAAACAACATGATCAGGCATAACTAATAGCTATGCCTTGCTCTCTCTCAAGCGCTGTAAGATAGCAAGTTCTTCTTTGGTGAGAGTCGCGACGATATGTGAAAAATCATCAACATCATCAGAGCCAATATCAGCATCACTATCAATAGGTAGCGGTGGAGGTAACACAGCAGGCTGCAATTTAGGTCGTCTGTAGTGAACATGAAAGTACACTGAGCGATTACGCTGAAACTCGGTGTAATCGAGATAACCAATTTCCCGTAATTGTTCCATAGCCTTACGCACCGTCGCATTCTGCGTAATGGTTCTCGACGTTAAATTCAATCTGGCCCGGAGCCTGGCTAACGAAATTGGTTTGATATCCTGAGGTAAACTTTCTATGTAGGTGTAGAGAGCCTGGGCACTTTCTTTTCTGGAAAGAGCATTGATGGCTCTCAACTGCAATAAAACTTTTCTATCGAATTGATATAATTCAAAAATTTTTGGATCAGCCTGGATCACGACAACATCGTTTTTAATATCAAAATACGCAGATTGCACTAAGTGAGTATGGTATGCCTTATCTTTTGCTGTAAACGATAAAGTGTTAGTTGCGATCCGCTGCAGTGATGCATCGATCCGTTTACGTAATGCGGCAGAAGAGCGGCTTGATGGAATACCACAAAGCTTAACAAACTCAACAAACGGCAAAGTGACTTTATCGCCAATCACCCTATGCTTAGCAAACGCATGAATGATCCCGACCCACGTTTTGAAATCGTTATCCATATCCAGACGGGCACCAGTAATTTGAATATTATCAAACCCTTCTGATGTCACTAGTGATAACTGTTTTAGCTCTTCCGTAGCATTTGTCGTCACCATCAGCCCTTTCCGGCCTTTGGCTGTTGATTTTAGCGTCGGAACAAACAAACCTAACCGCATCAGCGCGACAGGTTGCACGGTGTTGTTACTGTTTGGAACTAATGTAATTACTTCGCCGGTTTCTTTCTTTACTTCAGAAAATGCCGCTGTTATTGCGAGTTGAATATCCTGTGTCTTTGCCATTTTCTGATTCTCAGTCAGAACAAGTGATCCACCTTCTTATAGTGGATAGTACAAGCGATCCTATGATCATTACCATGCCTTTTTGCTCTCTATAGTGGTTATATGCTGTTTATAGTGGTTAGATCACATAGATCCTGCTTAAATTCGCCGCAGAACCACTAACTATAGTGGATGTTACTCAATACAGTGGATGAAGCTCACAAGAAATCGCGAAATTGCAGGCTACTCATTATAGCGGTTAAGCTACTTACCATAGTGGATACTAGATATAAAAGATGAATTTTTAAGCTATCTACAGCATTCAAACTATTTATAGTGGTTATATTTACTAACCATAGTGGATGCATGTTCAAATTGAATACAATAAATGAGCTCTCAATGCAGAGCTCAACAGCGATCCTTGTTTAAACCCACATAATCGACATGAAAACGTACTCATTATAGTGGTTACTTACTCGCTATAGTGGTTAACAAAAGCTGATTAGTTTCGCCGGATAAAGTAAAAAGCAAAGAAATATGAGATTGGAGTGCAGAACAAATCCATAAAAATCAGAGAGGAAAAACACATAGAAAATTAAAAATATCTTTTAATTCAAAACGTTATTAATAAATAACGATTAGATAAAAAATTATCCACATTTGTGATCGCCTACTATTTACAGTGGTTATGGAGTGCATTTCCCAGCGGTTATATATCTCATTACAGCGGTTAAATTACTGTTCACAAAAGATAGTTTACTCACTACAGTGGTTAAATAGTTGTGTAACCTCATGATATTAAATAATTTTTCGGCACCTGTGATCTTATATGATCTAATAGGATCTTTAATAGGATCTATTTATTTGATCTAGCCTGTGCATAAGTGGATAACTTTGCTCAAAAAACAACCACCAATACAAAAACAGAATAACTTTAATCCTGTCATAAAGAACAATTTACAACCAATTTATTTTACATAACAAAATATATGTAGTATTTTTGTATAAAATCAAAAATCCAGCATGTGAGTGATATGTATGACTGACAACACACAACAAATACATAAAGTCGCACAACGTTCAGAAAAGATGCTTTTCTCACTGACAGAACAAATTCAGGTACAAAAAGATGAATTACAGGAGAATCAGTATTATCAACTCTATGCAAAAGCTGCACTTTCCAAACTGCCAAAACTAACCAGAGCGAGTGTTGATTACGCAGTTAATGAAATGGAAGAAAATGGTTATATCTTTGAGAAAAGACCGGCAGGTAGTTCAATTAAGTATGCTATGTCAATACAAAATATTATTGATATATACCACCACAGAGGCGTACCTAAATACAGAGACCGATACTCAAAAGCCTTCACCATTTTTGTTGGCAATCTGAAAGGTGGTGTGTCGAAAACAGTTTCTACGGTCTCATTAGCTCATGCATTAAGAGCGCATCCTCATCTGCTTTTCGAAGATCTCAGAATATTGGTGATTGACCTTGATCCTCAATCTTCTGCAACGATGTTTCTAAATCATACTCAGGCAGTAGGTCTTGTTGAAACTACATCTGCACAGGCTATGCTGCAAAACGTTTCACGCGATGAATTGATGAGCGAGTTTATTGTTCCTTCAGTGATCCCTGGTGTTGATCTTATGCCTGCTTCCATTGATGATGCATTCATTGCCTCTCGTTGGGATGAGTTGTGTACCGAGCATTTACCGCATCAAAATGTCCATGCCATTCTTCGTGAAAATATTATTGATAAGCTGGAAAATGATTACGATTTTATTTTTGTTGATAGTGGGCCTCATTTGGATGCGTTTCTTAAGAATGCTATTGCTGCTGCTGATTTATTGATGACTCCTGTTCCTCCCGCTCAGGTCGATTTTCATTCGACCCTGAAATACCTAACTCGCTTGCCAGAACTTGTTACGATTATTGAAGAATCAGGGTTTCCTTGCCGAGTACTAAGTAATATCGGATTTATGTCTAAGCTATCAAATAAATCTGACCACAAGCTTTGTCATAGCCTGGCAAAAGAGATTTTTGGTGGAGACATGTTAGATGTGACCCTCCCCCGGTTAGATGGTTTTGAACGCTGTGGCGAGTCATTCGACACTGTCATTTCAGCAAATCCATCAACCTATGTAGGAAGTAGTGAAGCATTAAAAAATGCCCGCTCTGCAGCAGAAGATTTTGCGAAAGCCGTGTTTGATAGAATTGAATTTATCCGTACAAATTGAGGTGACTGATGACAATAAAACGTAAAACAATTGGAAGAACTTTTAGCCAGTCTCCTCTTTCTGCCAGTGTAGATGATGATACTCAGTCTTTTAAACAGACGTTTATCCTGTCGTCAGGTAAAAAAGCAGTTTTTATCCTGAAATCAATTTCTGCTAATCAAGTAGAGACTGAAACATTTGTTATTCAGGAAACAAATGGCCGCGATCAGACTGCGTTAACCCCTGAGTCATTAAAAGACATTACCCGAACATTTAAACTTCAACAGTTTTTCCCTGCAATTGGAGTTCAGGTTGATGAACGAATTGAGATATTAGATGGATCTCGCCGCCGTGCTGCAGCAATAATTTGCAATGCACCTTTGAATGTTTTGGTAACCCAGGCAGCAATAACAGCAGAAGAAGCAAGACAATTAGCAAACGATATACAAACAGCTAAAGAACACAATATCCGCGAAATCGGTTTACAATTGCTCAATCTTAAACAATCCGGTATGTCGCAGAAAGAAATAGCTGATACCCGAGGTCTATCTCAGGCAAAGGTAACTCGCGCGTTGCAGGCAGCAAGCGTTCCGCAGGAATATGTCTCTCTTTTCCCAGTGCAAGCAGAACTATCTTTTGCTGATTGTAAGAGCCTGCGGTCAGTTCATGAACTGATCACTGAAAAAGGTATTGATCATCTCGACTTGGTATTAAACATACATGACGAAGTTGAAAACCTGATCCAAGATAACATCCTTCCCGAAGATGATCTGAAAAACCAGATTATGCAGGTCATACGGGCTGAGGCTGCTGATCTGGTGAAAATGCCAAAGAAAGAAAAAGCGGTTGTTTCACATTTGTGGTCCTTCGCAGATAAAGATCGTTTTGCTCGTAAAAAAAATAAAGGTCGAATGTTCAGCTATGAATTTAATCGTTTGTCTAAAGAGCTGCAGGATGAACTCGATTCGGCAATCGAACATATTCTTAATAAACATCTGACTGAATCTCAATAATTCCCTCCCCTCTTTTGTATTTTTTGGTTTACGCCGGCATTCAAATGTTGGTGTAAACCTTAGAAAATCAAGCAAAACCCCCCTGTATATTTCAATCTTCGCCAACGAAAAATTAAATTTAATTTATTGAAAAATAAGGTTTTTTTTTGATTTTTATGTGGAATTTCAGTATGAAATCGCCACTGAATTTCATGGTTCATCATCAGTGATATAAGTACCTTTAGATATATGGCTACAACAGCGTGTTGTTTTAATGCCAGTAGATAGCTGTTATAAACCAAATGATCTAGGTCTGCATCAGCGAAAGTTCGATGTACAATCATGTTGTATCATTGCATATTCCTGTGATTCCGGAGTCGATACCGTTTTGATCCGGACAGTGATTCAAGTCTGTTTTATCTGTTGTCTTTTTACTTCAACGGTCCGGTTTGTTCCAGTTTTCACATCGACTCGCCACTTAATTCGATTAAATGGTTATGGTTATAGTGGAGCAGCTGGTTCAGGATCGCATTCGCCACAATTGTATTCCCTATCGATGTTTTGATTGTTCTCCTGATAACTTTATCCAGCTGACATGCGGCAAGTTATATCCCGCAACAAGTTTAAACGGCTGTAGCGGACTTCACTTATTGGTTGCATGCCTGTTTTACCAAGATGCATAACAGATAGATTCCTGCTAGCAGTTCACTAATTTGCTTTCTGTCCAGCCAGTGTGCTCCAGACCTTGCAGTTCACATCTCAGTAGGAATCTCAGTCTTTCTTCGAAACTGAGTTCTGCATAAGTTCATAACCAACTCTGCCGCTGATCTTAGTTCTTCTATGTTTGATTGAGTTGGCTCAGACCACTTCGGTAAGATTGTGCCGGGACATCAATAACCGTTGTACAAGATCTCGCATGGCTACACCGATCCAGCTCTTCCTGTGGAGGAATTGCTCTGGCGACCATTTCTGATATTAATGACTCGCTGGCCTGTGTTTACTGGGTAGTGAGGTACAGAGTAATAATATGGTTGATATTCAAAGTGATCATTCTGATTGACCTTCAGGCGTTCATCAGTTCAGGAATGGAGATATTCAGTTCATGTATGATATAGAACGGGTGATGGCGTAAATGCATTGTGGATCTGTACTGCATTTTCTACCAACGTGTTTAATATTCACAAACTGACTGTATAGATCTGTCTGTACCTGATTTTCTCTGCGGATACGTATTCTTGCCAGAGCGTAATATGGTCATCCATTTACGTTTTAACTCATAAAGCACTGAGCGAAATAAGGCATGAGGGTGATTTATTATGGAACTGTTGTTGATTGAGCAGTAGCTCTGATATAAGTGGGAAAATTAGTTATTGATGTTCTCTTTTTACCATATTCACTTTTTGTCGCATGCAGTGCATCACTTACTAATATATTCGTATCTATAGAAATTTTTGAGGTAAACCATGGATTTATTCATATTTGCAATTGGTGGTAATGCGGGTAAGTCGAACATCGAAGTGCATGATATTCAGTTTGTTGTTGCAGAAAAACCTGAGGATGCCTGGCCAAAATTACGAGAGAATTGGTTTGGTGATAAGGATAAAATTCATATTGATGGCTATGCTCGTTTACATTGGGCTGATGGTTACAAAATCAGTATCTCAAAAAATCCGCAAATGCCGCCATCTGCAAAGAAATTGTACTTCGTAAATGTAGGTGCATATAACCATACAGAGTTGGCTGAGCTGCATGCATTTGATTTTTTTGTTGCTGATAATGCTGCCGAAGCCAAAGAAAAAGCATTAAGAAGTTTATTATCTGGTGAAGATCAGCAACATAAGGATAACCTGAAAGATGTTGATGATTGCAAGGTACTGAGTCAGATTGATGAGTACTACATTCATCTTGAACCACAAAAGAAAGGAAATAAATTTATACCTGAATGGCAAGGTTATCAACCAATAGGTATATCTTGAAAATATTATGCTTGGCATCGTATCCTTTCTGACACATGCAAAAATTGTTCACAAATTAAAAATTCAGGTGAATTTATTTTTCAAACAAGGTGGGGGAGGGCTATTAACCCTAAAAACATAAGCTGCGTGTTCGTTGGTCAATTTTAAAAAGTTATATCCGAGCCTAGATAAGTAAATATTACAGCAGTTTATATAAATGTAGCCGATCAATTAGTAACTCGACTTTAGGAGGGGAGGGAATACGTTTATGTGATATTGAATCAGCGTTATAGTTTTTCAGTGTACCGATCCGGAGGTGCTCATCTGATCTAAACAAAATAATTGGAAGGGGAGCTGCAATTTGCTTTACGCTAGAACTCTGTTTTTCGGGGTGTTTTGATTGTGTAAGCCGAGCCATCGGTTGAACTTTTATTGGTCGGCGAATACGTAATTCTGCAGAGTCAGAAACGGCCATTACTATTTCAATTTCTTGTTCTACCGCATCTTGCCATGCATCAAAATCTTCTGCATTCAGAAACTGGCGTCCTGGATTATGTTTGCTATTTTTCAGACGTTGAATAATTTCATTTTTAGTTACCTTCTGAATATATTGCTTATTTGCCCAAAAAAAGCGAACTGAATAGAAAGACTCATCAGATATAAATATTTTTCGATACACTTGCAGCGTCATCAGGCCTGGCATCATGTCGTGTAATTCAGTAAACCGTGATTCAGCTGGTATAGATTGAGCTTGTTGTTCAAAGAGATTTTTTAATTTATTGATCTCCAGCGCTAATTCATGAAGCAATGAGCGTATCTCGGTCCGTTCAAAAACCAGGACTCCTGGAAGACGTGATGGATGGCGCGTAGATATATCGGCGTTTTCTTGCATCCAAAAATGGGAATAAGCCTTACAGGCTAATGATAACGCCTGTTTATGATCGCAAATGGTGTGAACAGGAATGTAAGATGGGTGAGGCTGGTTTTCTTGTTCCCGAAGAATATCGGGTAGAGAAAATATTCTTGTATCACATAGCGGAATTAGCCGTAGAGTGTCGATAAAAGAGCTGGTTACTTGTTGTAATTGATCAAAATAATGACGTAATAGAAAGCGGGAATAACCTGAGTTTTCACTAGATTTCATTGTTATCATCACTCTCTCAATATTATATTGTTACATCATACCAAAAGAATAATAAGGAAAGGAGTCGTTATTTTTACTACAGACGTTTTTAATGTGAGGTTTAGTAGTGTCTGTTTAAGCTGGTCGGAGAGCGTTTTTTTATTGCTCATAGGTATGATGTAACAATATTTGATTCGATTAAGTCATAACTATTTTTGATTACCCTCGACTCTCAGCCTGAATACTATACTTAAAATAAGCCGGTCAGTTGAGGGCATCACTCATGTCCAGAAATAAGGTCCAGTTTCAAAAAAGTATGAGTATTCATTCATTTATTGAAAAGTTTGGCTCAGAACAACAATGCAGAGAACACCTCTTTGCATTGCGATGGCCTAACGGATTCCATTGTCCTTATTGCGGTCATGACCAATATTGCCAGTTAAAATCCAGAGCACTTTATCAATGTAACCAATGTCATCATCAAAGCTCGTTGGTTGCAGGAACGCTTTTTGAAGGAACCAAATTACCGCTTCGCCTTTGGTTCCTTGCCATCTACCTCATCACTCAAGAAAAAAATGGGATCTCAGCGCTGGAGTTATCACGTCAGTTAGGCATTTCTTATAATGCTACCTGGCGCATGAAGCATAAAATCATGCAGGCGATGAAAACCCGCGATGACGAACATCAGTTATTTGGCTTCGTCCAGTTAGATGATGCCTACTGGGGTGGCGTCAAAAAGGGAAAACGAGGTCGTGGTGCAGGTAATAAAAGTCCTTTTGTTGCGGCAGTAGCCATGAATGAAGAAGGCCATCCCATGCGAATGAGATTCAGCATGGTAAAGGGCTTTAGTAACACAGAAATTAAGACATGGGCCGAACATCATATAGAGCCTAAATCATTAGTGATTTCAGACGGTTTAGCTTGTTTCAAGGCTGTAGAGACAGCGGATCAGCATCATTTAAAAATAGTCACCGGAGGCGGAGCACAAAGCGTTGAACTGCCTTATTTTATCTGGGTGAATACGATGCTGAGCAACGTGAAGAATGCAATGCATGGCACCTATCATGCGATCCGAAGGAAACACCTGCCCAGATATCTCGGAGAGTTTTGCTACAAATTTAATCGAAGATATGACTTGGAAGGCATGGTTACGCAATTATTGAACGATTGCATTGATACGCCAGCGATGCCTGCTCGGTTATTAAAACTGGCTGAGGTTCGATGGTAATCAAAAAAATGTTAAAATGTAATCATTGATTGTTTATTTAAGTATTACATTTATGAGCATGGAAGATATTCGATTTTTAATTCTAGTGATGATATTTGTTGTTGGTGTTCGCGTGGGTATTCTTATTGAGCGAATTAACACTGGCGATCTATAAAATGGTATAATTAGTTATTGTTAAAACAATAGGAACAATAACAAAATGCCGTTCTCCCCTGGAATTTCTGGAAATCCGACAGGACGCCCCCGTGGTAATACATCTAGCCTAATAATTAAAGAAGCATTG
>SSEX01000150.1 GCA_008015085.1 Tolumonas sp.
GATTCTTATCTCTGGCACATAGCGATGAGGATATTGCCGCAACCTTGTCAGCCGCAGAACGTTGCTTTGCTAAGATGAAAAAAGCTGACTAATTCCGAGTAGTCATAAAGAAAAAGGGCGTGACTATTCACGCCCTTCTCTTTTTAAATCCCCCGCAACGCCAGGGGGGTTAGCTAGTTACTTAAACTTTAAAGTGTGACATCAGTTCCTGCTGCTGATTAGCCAGATCATTCAGTTTCTCGGCATTTTCAGCTGAAGTATCAGCCATACCAGTAATATCGCTACTGACATCACGGATATTACTCACGCTGCTACTGATATCTCCACTCACTTTACTTTGTTCCTGCACGGCATGTGCAATATGTTCATTCATCTCCTGAATGACCGCAATTGAGCGGGTGATCTGTTCCAAAACACCCACTGACTGCTGCACATTATGGAGCGTTTCATCCGCTTGTTTATGACTGCCTAAAATAGATGTCACCACACTATGCGTTCCCGTCTGTAGCTCATTGATCACACCGTGGATCTGACCAACCGATTCCTGCGTACGCGAGGCCAG
Source organism: Tolumonas sp. (assembly GCA_008015085.1). GTDB lineage: Bacteria > Pseudomonadota > Gammaproteobacteria > Enterobacterales > Aeromonadaceae > Tolumonas. The sequence continues at coordinate 563 of SSEX01000150.1, forward strand.
ATTACGTACTTCATCTGCTACTACCGCAAAACCGCGACCTTGTTCACCGGCACGAGCAGCCTCAATAGCAGCGTTCAACGCCAGTAGGTTAGTCTGTTCAGCAATACCTTTAATAACATCAAGGATCTTGTTGATGTTATTGCTGTTCTCAGCCAGTCGCTCTACTTGTGGTTTTGCATCACTGATGTAATTCATCAATGCATCCATTGCTTGCAGGCTTTCTTCCACCACAGCCTTACCATGCTGAGCAGCATGCTCCGCTTCATCGGCGGCTTCCACGGCCTGACCGGCACGATCTGCAATATTAGCAGAGGTGGCATGCATCTCTTCAAAAGCAGCTGCAACCTGATCGATTTCCCGGAACTGATACTGCAGGCGATCACGGGTCTGGCCAGAGACATAATTAGCCTGCTGAGCAGTGTCCCGAGTTCCTTCTACGGCAGTCACCACCTGAGAAATAGTGCCACGTAATTTATCCAGGAACAGGTTAAAGGCACCCGACAATGCTCCCATTTCGTCCTGACTCTGAATTTGCAGGCGCTGGGTCAAATCACCATCACCACTGGCAATTTCATTCAGGCGCTCCACCACGGTACGCATTGGCGCAACAATCCGGCTGGCACTCCACCACATCGCCAGCAACACCAGCAATGAAATGACAGCTCCGGTCAATATTTGCCGGTTGATACCGCTGCTAATCTGCTCATCCAGTGATGAACTGATCTGACGGGCTGCCGCCAGCACATCCTGACCAGGAAACTCAAGTAACAGGCCCCAACTAGGCAGATTACTGTTGTTAACCGGAATAAACAGCTGCAACGTTTCGCCCTGCCAGTTCACCTGTACTTTGGCTTGCTTCAGCCAGGTTTTCAGTTGCTCTGACAGTTTTGAATCTTTTTTCGCTACCGCTTCACCCGGAATAAACGGCATATCGCTGACAGAGACCGCAATTGCATCAGATGAAATTAACGCAGCTTTGCCATGCCCTTCAAACAATTGATTATCCAGATTTTTGATTGCTTCCTGCAGAGCATCCAGTGAGATATCCATCCCGACTACACCCAAGAGCTGATCACCCTCTATGACAGGTTGCGTTACCGTCACCATCATCATCTCTTTGTTATTGCTCGTGTCTTTATAAGGATTTAGCAGACAAGGTGCGTGCACCCGGATGCTGCAAGCAAACCATTCATTGGCAGGAATATTGTTAACATCTGGCTTCGTATCGTTGATATCATCTTCGGTCAGGTTTTCCAGCGTTAATTCGCCTTTTTCGCTCCGGCTCCAGTAAACAGAGAAACGGCCAGTTTCATTACCGCCAGACTCACTTTGCCCGGCATAGGTATCATCAGCATGTCCCAAAGCTGCAGGCAACATGACGGCATATGCCCCTAACGCATACGGGGTACTTTTGGCCGCTTGCAACACCTGACTATTCAGCGAACGGCGAACAATGCCGGAGCCCAAATAGTTCTGCTGAGCATGTTGTTTTTGTGCAACCAGACTGGCAGCCAGGATAGAAGTTCGGATCTGAGCCTCATGCAAATACCTGGTTACCCGCGAGACCTCAGCCTCACCTCGCCCAAGCACCAATTGAACCGCATCTTCTTTAATTTTTTTATCCGTCTGCGTCAGTACCAGCTCTTTGGTTGACTGCAGAGCGTAAACAGAAAGGCCGATTAAAATAACAACCGTGGATAGCAACCCCACCGCTGATAAAAGAGTGATTTTCCACTGGATAGAAAAATTGCGCATAATACTTCCCTGATTCAAGCTGAACCCTGATACCTATGTATAACGTTAGCTGCAAATCAGGTATATCCTTCACTGCTAAATCATGATGTTATGAACTGGATCACGCAGATTTATTGTTCAAAAGCAGACTAAGCACGTAAATCCAGCTGCTGCACTGTCCCCGCAGTCCCATCCTCTTTCAGATAAATACTGCTGGAACGTAAAACTCCCTGGCTTTCCCCTCCGCTGTTATTGCCAATATTCTGAAACTGAGTCTCGACCGGATGCAAATAGATAGCACCGACTCCCACATCAGCAATTGCCATCAGTCCTTTTTCCGGGCGCCAGACTGACAATTTCGCGTAGATAGAATCGCCTTCATCAATAAAACTATTACCATCTTCATCATATTGCGCCAGTTCAGCAAAACCGTTGCCGCTTTGTGCGCCGAACAGTTCCGAACCATTATCAATTTCCTGGTTATTGTTTTTATCCAGAGCCAGAAAATAGGAACCTTGGGATAAATTTGCTAATGAATCTTTGGTGCCATCACTGTCTATATCAAATTCGAAGCGGGTGTCCTGCAGGTCGGCAAACTGTTTTTCCAGATTGATCACCAGCGGATCTTTCAGCGCTGATTCACGGGTGATCCGTTCAGAAAGTTGCAGCTGCTGGTAAGACATTGCGAAACCCAGTTTTAGATCGATCGTTTTACCATCAGCAGTTTGCACGGAGCCCGAAGCAGAAAAACGAAGTTGCTCCCGTTCTGCTAAGTATTCAGTCACCTTTACCTGATGATCGGGTTCACTGGCGGATGCGGCTGTTTGTGATGCAGCAGGATCGCTGCTCGTGGCCGCCGCTTCTGATGATGAAGATTTCATCGGCGGCATCATTCTGATTTTTACACCAAACAGTGATTCAATGACATTCTTCATTAACCGGGTATGCGCATCTAAGGATAGATCTTCGTCAGTCGAGTCATCCGTTGTTTTTTCACTTTCAGTGACGCCGGTTATCGGCTCTTTCGTCTGTTCTTTCGCCGCGACGGTCTTATTGGTCGGAAGAGATATTGCAGGTTTATTTTGCAGCCGGTTCTGCTCCGCCGCTTTTTGCAGATCCCGTCGGCTTAAACTGACACCTAAGGCATCGCGGCTTTGTAAGCGAACCTCGACTTTCACATCCTGCTGGTCGGGCTTAGCCAGTGTCGGCAGTACTTCCTGCTTACGCACAGATTCCTGCTGATGATCATAGGTCGATTTAAGTGTCAGGTTTTGCGGGGTGATACGCATAATCCCTCCCAGGGCACAGCATGCAGATACCAGTTATCTCTTTGGTTATCGGCCTGCTACGGGAAAGATTAATAATAATGTTTAAATTTTATACAAATCATATACTGATTCCCGCTGAACCAGCGTAGGTTCCAGCGTAATCAGGCGAGGCTGATCGTCAGCACCATGAATACGTTCCAGTAATACATCGACGGCTTGTTTGCAAAGATCTTCTTTTGGCTGATGAATGGTCGTCAGCGGCGGCGTTAGATACTGTGACAGTTCGATGTCATCATAACCGATTACCGAGATATCTTGCGGCACCCGTAGCCCGGCACGATACAACGCCTGATATACCCCCACGGCCGAGACATCGTTACCAGCAAACACGGCTGTGGGTGGCTCCGCCAATGCCAGCAGCTGATGCATGCCGTTGATTCCGCCGGTAAATTTAAAGTCACCAGTAACAACATAATCCTCCCGGAATGGCAAATCAGCCTCGGCCAACGCACGGCGATAACCATCCAGACGCGATTGAGCCGGGAGTTTATCCAAAGGCCCGGTGATCAGCCCGATTTTCTGGTGGCCATGCTCAATCAGATGGCGGGTGGCCAGATACCCGCCCAGCGCAGAGTTATCCTGAATGCGATCAGCTTTCGTGTTCAGCGGGCCCCAGTCCATCACCACGATGGGAACTGCCGGATGTCGTTCAAACACCTCAGCTGAAGCCGATCGGGCTTCGGTGCACATCAGCAGCAGGCCATCAATCCGCTTTTGCAGTAAGACTTCCAGACTGTGGCTCAGACGCTCCGGATCACCTTCGGTATTACACAACACCAGTGTATAGCCACGCTGATAACAGATACGTTCTACCCCCGCGACGACTTCCGCAAAGAAGGGGTTATTGGACGTGGTCACGATCATGCCCAACGTGCGGGTCTGATTGAGCTTCAGACTGCGCGCCAGAGCCGACGGTGAATAGTTGAGTTCGGCCACCGCTTTCAGAATGCGCTCCCGAATTTCATCACTGACAAAACGGGTGTTGTTCACCACATGCGATACGGTAGAGGTGGAAACGCCCGCCAGACGAGCGACATCTTTCATGGTGGCCAAGACTGCTAACTCCTTGCAGCTAAAAACTCATCAACCTCAGCACGAAGCGGAATAGAAGGCTGTGCTCCGGAACGTGTCACCGAAATCGCCGCCGCCGCATGCGCAAAGCGGATCGCATCACGCAGCGGTTTTCCTTCCAGTTGAGCAGTGACTAATGCGCCGTTAAAAGTATCGCCTGCCGCTGTGGTATCCACCGCCTGCACACGAAAACCAGGGATCAGTTCCCCCTTTCCTTGTTCGCTCAGCCACACGCCTTTCGCACCTAAGGTAATCAATACCGTAGCTATACCATAATCATGCAGAATATTGGCGGCTTTTTGTGCATCTGCTTCGGTATTTACGACCACGCCGGTTAATGCCTGAGCTTCGGTTTCATTCGGTGTGATGACATCAATCAGACGCAGTAAGGATTCTGGCAATGGTTGTGCTGGTGCCGGATTCAGGATCACTTTTGTTCCGGCTGCTCTGGCGGCCTGTGCGGCTGCTTCTACCGTATTCAGCGGACTTTCCAGTTGCATGAGCAATACATCAGCTTCATTGATCAGAGGTAAATGTGGTTGTAGCCGGGCCGGAGTAAGCTCCGCGTTAGCACCGGCTGATATGCCAATACAGTTTTCGCCATCTGCCGAAACCCAAATCATCGCAACACCGGTGGTCGTGCCGTCGATAGCCATCACCGCCTGGGTGTCCATGCCATCCCGAGCAAACTGTTCTTTCATTCGGGCGCCGATATCGTCACCGCCGACACAGGCAATAAAGGCAATATTAGCCCCGGTTCTGCCGGCAGCCACCGCCTGATTCGCACCTTTACCACCATAAGCGATGTGATAACCACTACCTACCAGCGTTTCACCCGGCTTAGGAAATCGGGGAACTGATAAAACATGGTCGGCATTGACGCTGCCGAGAACAACCAGCTTTTTACTCATAACTGACTCCGGTAAATAATGAGTTCCGGTAAAACCTTATTCATGAAAAAAAGTACCCGCACATGGCGGGTACTGGCTGAACATTATTCAGCGACAACTTTCAGCGGTACCGGAATACTGGCTGGAACTGTCTCACCTTTCAGCACTTTATCGGCAGTTTCGACACCAATAGCCCCAATCTGGTCAGGCTGTTGTGCTACTGTGGCAGCCATCTTGCCTTTTTGTACGGCTTTCACACCGTCATCGGTGCCGTCAAAGCCCACCACCAGTACTTTGTCTTTACCGGCTGCCTGCAATGCACGTACTGCACCTAATGCCATTTCATCGTTCTGGGCAAATACAGCCTGCACATCACCATGACCTGACAGCAGGTTTTCCATGACGTTCAGACCTTTGGTGCGGTCAAAATCAGCTGGCTGACTGGCCAGCATCTGGAAGCCGTGAGCATCTGCTGCTTGTTTGAATCCGGCACCACGGTCACGGGCAGCAGAGGTTCCGGCAATCCCTTCCAGCTGAATGATTTTGGCTTTTTCACCCAGTTTTTGAGCGATGAAATCACCGGCCATTTTACCGCCAGCAATATTGTCAGACGCAATATGACTCACGACCGTACCTTTATTAGCACCACGGTCGAGTGTCAGAACCGGCAATTTGGCTTTATTGGCAATCGCAATGGCATTACCGACCGCATCAGAATCGGTTGGGTTGATCAGCAGAACCTTAACCCCACGAACGGTTAAATCTTCCACATTAGCCAGCTCTTTTGCCGGGTCATTCTGAGAATCCAGCACCAGCAAGTCATAGCCCAGCGCTTTTGCTTTAGTTTCAGCACCATCTTTTAAGGTTACAAAGAATGGGTTATTCAGCGTGGAGACCACCAGCGCCATGGTATCTTTCGCCATAGCAGACGCAGATACGGTACTACTCAACACCACAGCAGAAACCAGAGTTGCTAATTTTTTCATATTCATAGCTTATTTCCTCGATTCAGGGGTTATTTACTGCTTTTGTGATCAATCAGAACAGCCAGCAGAATGACGGTCGCTTTGACAATCATCTGGTAGTAAGACGACACATCGAGCAGGTTCAGAGCGTTATTCAGGAAGCCGATAATAAAAGCACCGATCAGTGTTCCGGAGATCCGGCCTTTACCACCCGCGAGACTGGTACCGCCCAGAACAACGGCAGCGATAGCATCCAGTTCATAGCCCGTGCCAGCGGTAGGTTGAGCTGATGACAGGCGAGAGGTCACAATGATCCCGGCCAGCGCAGACAAGAAACCACAAGCGGCATAGACAATGATTTTGATCCGGTCGACATTGATACCGGAGAGGCTGGTTGCGGCTTCATTACCGCCCAGCGCGTAAATGTAGCGGCCAATACGGGTGTGGTTCAGCAGATACCAGGCTGCTGCAAATACCACGACCATCAGCCAGACCGGCACAGGCACCCCGAACAGATAGCCAGTACCGAACCAAGCAAAGGCATCGGAAGCATCAGAGAATCCGGTGCTGATTGGCCGGCCATCGGTAAACACCAGCGTAGCGCCGCGCAGCAACGTCATGGTCACCAGCGTGGCTATAAACGCCTGTACGCGACCTTTGGCAATAATGACTCCACTGACACCGCCCAGCAATGCACCGGCGATTAATACCGCAGGCACCGTGATAAAAATTGATAATTCACTATCCAGCATCGATGCCGCAAAAGCGCCACACAACGCCAGCACAGAGCCGACCGACAAATCAATGCCGGCAGTCAGGATCACCAGTGTCATCCCTACTGCCATAATAGCGTTCACTGAGGTCTGCCGCAGAATGTTCAGCAGGTTATCGACAGTAAAAAAGTTCGGATTTAATACAGACACCACCACAATCAGTATCAACAGAGCGATCAGCGCTTTTTGCTCTAGCCACCATTGTTTACTAAACCAGCGGGATGTTTCAGAAGTCGTTTTTGCGTTCATGGTTTGGGTACTCATGCTGCTTGTTGTCCTTCCGTTTTACCAACGGCACAGGCCATCAGTCGTTCCTGGGTTGCGTCAGCGCGATCAAATTCACCGCAGATACGGCCTTCGTGCATCACCAGTATCCGGTCGCTCATGCCCAATACCTCCGGCATTTCAGAAGAAACCAGAATGATGCTTAAGCCTTCCTGCTTGAATTGATTGATCAGCTGATAGATCTCTTTTTTGGCGCCGACATCGACACCGCGGGTTGGATCGTCGAGGATCAGCACTTTTGGCCGGGTCATCAGCCCACGGGCAATGGCCACTTTTTGCTGATTACCACCGGATAACAGGCGGATCGGCTGCTGCATCCCCGGTGTTTTGATGTTGAACAGACGGATAAAATCCTGAACCGCCTGCTGTTCCGCCTCGTGTTTTAACCCCCAGACAGAACTGAAATAATTGAGCGCCGTGAGCGTCATATTTTCTTTGACTGACATGCCAAGCACTAAACCATCGCCTTTACGATCTTCAGAGATATAGACGATGCCGTGATCCAATGCCTGCTGAGTAGAACGAATATCAATTACTTCGCCATCCAGCAGCAGTTCGCCTTCCGTTTTGGCATAGGCACCGTAAATCAGTTTCATCAGCTCGGTACGCCCGGCGCCCATCAGACCACAGACACCCAGAATTTCGCTGCGATGTAATGTAAAAGGCGCCTCTTTAACACCAGCACCGGCAAAGTCATTCACCTGCAAACGCAGTTCGCCACGCGGAATAGTCAATCGCGGATATTGCTCTTCCAGACGACGTCCGACCATCATTTCAATCAGCGCGTCTTCATCGAGTGAGGCTACGGTACGTTCAGCAATAAACTGACCGTCACGCAGTACGGTGACATCATCACAGATCTCGAAAATCTCTTTCAGACGATGCGATATATAGACGATACCGCGCCCTTCCGCCCTTAATTCACAAATAACAGTGAATAATGCTTCCGTTTCAGTATCTGTCAGAGCATCTGTCGGCTCATCCATGATGATGACACGGGAGGAAAAACTCAGCGCCTTGGCAATTTCCACCATCTGCTGTGTACCGATGGAAAGCTCCCCCACCAGTTTGCGGCTGGAGTGTGGCACCTTCAGACGAGCCAGTAATTTATCGGCTTCGTCGTACATTTTTTTCCAATCAATCCGACCAAACGGAGTGACAAATTCACGGCCAAGGAAGATATTTTCGGCGATAGTCAGACCCGGGATCAGGTTGAGTTCCTGATGGATGATACTGATGCCCGCTTCCTGCGACTGTTTCGGCCCTGTGAAACTGACATCCTTATCCTGATAACGAATAGAGCCTGCATCCTTGCTATAAATACCGGTCAACACCTTCATCAGCGTTGATTTACCGGCACCGTTTTCCCCCAGTAAAGCCATTACCCGACCGGGGTAAACACTGAGTGATGCCCCCGATAAGGCTTTTACACCGGGAAATTGTTTATCAATGCTCTGCATATGTAGCAAGGGCTGCATACGGCCTCCTAGAACACAACGCCAGAGACAAAAATCACATTGGCATATGGTGTACATTCACCGGTGCGCACCACCGCTTTACTGGTATGAGTCGCCTGTTTGAATTCTTCATGGGACACATAATCAAAAGCAACAGCCTTACCCTGAACATCAGCAATATGTTTAAGATGAGCCAGTAATTCGGCATGTAACTCAGGGCTAACTTCAGCAAACTCTTTCGCCATGATCACCCGTTCGATTTGCATCTCTTCGGTGACAGCTCGCACCACATCCATAAAACGGGGAACACCCTGACACACAGCTAAATCAATCCGTTCAGGTGCGGCAGGAATAGGCAAACCAGCATCCCCGATGGTGAGTTGATCAGTGTGACCCATAGATGCAATCACATGAGATAACGGGGCATTCAGCAAAACATGTTTTTTCATGATCTGGAGTCTCCAGACAGGTTAAGAAGAAAATTGATCAGCGTTTTCATCTGCTGTGTATGCAGTCTTATCCAGAACAAAATGCTTTGCCATGCTGCTGAATTAGATTTGTGATCGCCATCGAAACGTTTCGATGGTGTGATTTAGGTGAATCGTGTTAGCAAGATGTAAATGGAATGAGAAAATAACTTTTCGACCAGCAAAAGAAAGCCCGTGAACAATCACGGGCTCAGAGGAAAGAATCGGCTATGGGGTCTGTAACTGCAAAAAGGTATCAACTTCCTGACGGGTTGGCACAGAAGGCTGCGCCCCCGGCCGGGTAACAGAAATGGCCGCCGCCGCATGTGCAAAACGGATCGCATCGCGGATCGGTTTACCTTCCAGCCAGCGAGTCACCAACGCACCATTGAAGGTATCGCCTGCAGCCGTGGTATCAATCGCTTTGACTTTAAATCCCGGGATCAACTCACCGACCCCATTTTCACTCAGCCACACGCCTCTCGCTCCCAGCGTGATCAAGACCACCTTAATGCCAAAGGCATGCAGAGCATCCGCTGCCCGCTGTGCATCCTGATCCTTCGTAACTTTAATTCCCGTCAGAATTTCAGCTTCTGTTTCATTGGGGGTGATCACGTCTACCAGCTTTAATAATGAAGCCGGTAATGTAGTTGCAGGTGCCGGGTTCAGCACCACGACTGTGCCATGCGCTTTGGCGTGCCGGGCAGCCGCTTCAACACCAGATATCGGCGTTTCCAACTGCATCAGCAGCATTTGGGCATCGGCAATCAGTGGCAGATAAGGCTCCAGACGTTCTACGGTTAATGCTGCGTTCGCCCCTGCAGCAATACCGATACAGTTTTCACCACTATCGGCAACCCAGATCAAAGCCACGCCGGTTTTCATGCCGGATACCGTCATTACTGCCTGTGTATCAATGCCATCAACCGTAAATTGCGTCCACATCCGCTGGCCTAAATCATCATCACCGACGCAAGCAATAAAACTTACATCAGCCCCGGATCGCCCGGCAGCGACGGCCTGGTTAGCCCCCTTCCCGCCAAAGACAATCTGGTAATCCTGGCCGCGCAGGGTTTCTCCCGGATGCGGAAAACGGGGAACAGAGAGAATATGGTCGGCATTCACACTGCCGAGTACTACCAGTTTTTTATTCATATACCACTCCTCAGAACACGACACCTGAAACAAAAATCACATTGGCATAAGGAGTACATTCGCCAGTGCGAACCACCGCTCTGGACGTGTGCGTCATCTGCTTGAATTCTTCATGACTGACATAATCAAAGCTGATATTACGTTCCTGTTCTGTGGCAAGGTGTTCCATATGTGCCACCAGTTCGATATGCAGCGCCGGGCTAGCCTCAGCAAATTCATGCGCCATAATGACCCGCTCTATCTGCATTTCAGCAGTGATGGCCTGCACTACATCCATAAATTTAGGAACACCGCGGCTCACTGCCAGATCAATTCGTTCCGGTGCGGCAGGAATAGGTAAACCGGCATCGCAGACCACCAGTTGATCGGTGTGGCCCATAGTGGCAATAACATGAGAGAGTGGCGCATTCAGTAAGACATGTTTTTTCATGAGAGCAATCCTTTTATGAGCACGACGATCAAGATCCAAGACACTTGCCTGTTGGGTGTATCATTTGACACGGTTCGGTTCTGTGATCGCCCCCGAAAGCTTTTAAAAGGAATGAATTTTCAATCCATAAAGCCGGATTCAACGTAGAATCTGCTCATAATCCGCTGAAATAACACAACAATGAACAAAGATAATCAGGACATGCTCAGCCACTGGCAGCAACAGTTGGAAAACTGGCTGGAACAGCACCATACCGAGACCGACAGTGCCCACGACATTTCCCATTTTCGCCGAGTATGGAAAACCGCCAGAACGTTGAATCAGATGGAAGGCGCACAAGCTGATGAGCTGGTATTACTGGCCGCAGCCTACCTGCATGACATCGTCAGTCTGCCGAAGAACCATCCGGAAAGACATCTAAGTTCACGACTGGCAGCGAAAGAGGCGGCGATTATTTTATTGGAGCTGGGCTTTCCGACAGACAAAATCAATACGGTCTGCCACGCGATCGAAGCACACAGTTTTTCTGCCAATCTGCCAGCCAATACGCTGGAAGCAAAGCTATTGCAGGACGCAGATAGGATGGAAGCCTTGGGAGCTATCGGGCTGGCTCGCGTCTTTTACACATCCGGCCGAATGGAACGAGAAATGTTTGATCCTTATGATCCACTCGCTAAACATCGTCAACTGAATGATATGCAATTCGCGCTCGATCACTTTTTCGTTAAGCTTTATAAGGTCGCTGACAGTATGCAAACCACTGCGGGTCTGGAAATGGCAAAACAACGCCGAAAATATCTGGAAGGATATGTAAAGCAATTATTGCAGGAACTGTGAATCGTAAAAATAAAAAAACCTGCTTTGCAGCAGGTTTTTATTCCGGATTAAATAAAATAACTAAATATTTATTTATGATTATCCGAAAAATAAAGACGGTCTGTTAAGAGACCGAATCAGTTAGCGAATAGTTACATTCACTGCTGATGGGCCACGCTGGCCTTCTTCGATTTCAAAAGAAACAGCCTGACCTTCAGCCAGTGTTTTGAAACCAGTAGAAGCGATAGCAGAGAAATGTACGAATACGTCTTTACCGCCGTTGTCCTGAGACAGGAAGCCAAAACCTTTAGTTTCGTTGAACCATTTAACTAAACCAGTAACTTTAGACATAATATTTTCCTAAGAAATAAATTGGTGCCACAGAGGCAATAATGGCCAGATTTATCTGTCGATACTTATGGGGGGCACAGAGAAAATATTACTACAACAGCTCAAACGGTAAGGTCGGGCAGGGTACTTAACTTCAAAATGTCTTTCATAAATAGGTCTGATCTACAGGCCGATTAAGATTAAAACACAGACCAGGATTAATAGCTAACTAATTCGTAAATTATTTATACGAAAAAAGCCTGCCTATTTTTTATTAATAAGCAGGCTTTGAGTTAATAACCTATTTAAAGGTTTAAATTCAGACTTTCGGTGCAGAAGAGCGGATCAGGTAATCAAAAGCACCCAGTGATGCTTTGGCCCCCTCGCCCATCGCAATGATGATCTGTTTGTAAGGCACAATGGTGCAGTCACCAGCCGCAAATACACCTTCCATCGAGGTATTACCATGAGCGCCAACTACGATTTCACCACGGTTACTGAGTTCAACTTCACTGCCTTTCAGCCAGTCAGTATTCGGCAACAGGCCAATCTGAACAAAGATCCCTTCCAGTTCAACCTTGTGATTCTCACCGGTTGTACGATTTGTATAGGTCAGGCCAGTCACTTTATTACCATCACCCAGTACTTCAGTTGACAGCGCTTCGGTGATAATAGTGACGTTTGGCAGACTACGCAGTTTGCTTTGTAATACCGCATCAGCACGCAGTTTGTTATCAAACTCCAGTAAGGTGACATGAGAAACAATACCAGCCAGATCAATTGCGGCTTCCACACCAGAGTTACCACCACCGATCACCGCCACTCGTTTACCTTTAAACAGTGGGCCATCACAATGCGGGCAGTATGCAACCCCTTTGGTGCGATACTCTTTTTCACCCGGTACATTCATTTCACGCCAGCGTGCACCGGTTGCCAGAATCACTGATTTACTCTTCAGTACAGCACCACTTTGCATTGTTACTTCTACGAAATCACCGTTACGCGCAACACCAGCGGCACGCTGCAGATTCATCACATCTACATCATATTCTTTAACGTGCTGCTCCAGTGCCATTGCCAGTTTCGGGCCTTCGGTCTCTTTAACAGAGATAAAGTTTTCAATGCTCATAGTGTCGAGCACCTGACCACCGAAACGCTCCGCTACCACACCGGTACGAATGCCTTTTCGCGCTGCATAGATGGCTGCCGCCGAGCCTGCCGGACCACCACCGACCACTAAGACGTCAAACGGTGCTTTTTCATTAATTTTTGCTGCCTCACGCTCCGCAGAGCCGGTATCGAGTTTGGCAACAATTTCTTCAAGGGTCATACGCCCCTGGCCGAAGACCTGACCATTCAGGTAAACGGTTGGTACTGCCATGATCTGACGTTCGTTCACCTCGTCCTGGAACAAGGCTCCATCAATCATGACATGACGAATTCTTGGGTTGAGCACTGCCATCAGGTTCAGCGCCTGGACTACATCCGGGCAGTTCTGGCAGGTCAGAGAAATGTAGGTTTCAAAAATGTATTCACCGGGTAAATTGCGCACTTGCTCCAGCACTTCAGGATCGGCCTTAGATGGGTGACCACCAACCTGCAGCAGCGCTAATACCAGCGACGTGAATTCATGCCCCATCGGTAAACCGGCAAAAGCGACGCCCATATCTGACCCTACACGATTCAGGGCAAAAGAAGGCTTGCGGGCTGTCGGATCATCAGATTCACGCAGGGTAATTTTGTCAGATTGTTCTGCAATATCATTTAGTAATGACTGTAACTCGCGAGATTTTTCACTGTCATCAACCGAAGCAATGATCTCGATAGGATGAGTCACATTGGCTAAGTAGCCTTTTAATTGATTTTTTAAATTTGTATCTAACATGGTCAGTCTCATCTCGTGAATTAAAGCCAGAAAAAAAACTGCCGGGCTAACCCGGCAGTGTCTGAAGCAGGATTAGATTTTACCAACCAGATCCAGAGATGGAGCCAGAGTTTCTGCGCCTGGAGTCCATTTAGCTGGGCAAACTTCACCTGGATGGCTAGCAACATACTGAGCTGCCTGAACTTTACGCAGCAGTTCTTTGGCATCACGACCGATACCGTTGTCGTGAATTTCGCACAGTTTGATCTGACCTTCTGGGTTGATCAGGAATGTACCACGATAAGCCAGACCTTCTTCTTCAATCATCACTTCGAAGTTACGAGTGATAGTACCAGTTGGGTCACCTACCAGCGGATACTGAACTTTTTTGATGGTGTCTGAAGTATCGTGCCATGCTTTGTGGGTGAAATGAGTGTCTGTAGACACACCATAGATTTCTACACCCAGTTTCTGGAATTCAGCGTAGTTGTCAGCCAGATCGCCCAGTTCAGTTGGACATACGAAAGTGAAGTCAGCAGGGTAGAAGAATACAACTGACCATTTGCCTTTCAGATCTTCCTGAGTCACAGGAACAAATTTGCCATTGTGATAAGCGGTAGCAGCGAATTCTTTAACTTCAGTGTTAATCAAAGACATGAGTGTAGCTCCTTCGTTGGGTTATCTAATTCAGATTCGGGTGCATCGCATCCCGATGTCATTAATATTGAACCAGAAACTGAATTTCATCTAATCGTTGTGAGCTATTTGTTTGATAGGAATTACCTATCAATAAGCGATGACCAACAATCAAAATCTTGGAATAATAAAAGCTCCCGCACCGCAGGAGCCATTTATCAATATAGACTATGCCACAGGAAGAGACTCAGGTGTTGGCTGTGTCTGCATTTTCCGGCAGAACATCACCCACTTCTTCACTGCCAAAGTATTCTCGGGTCAGTTTCAGAATGACCGGACTCAATAACAGCAATGACAACAGGTTAGGAATTGCCATCATGCCATTCAGAGTATCTGCTACTAACCAGGCAAAATCGAGTTGAGATATTGCACCAAACGGTACAGCAATGACCCAGAAAACTCGGAAAGGAAGCACCGCTTTAGTTCCGACCAGATAGATCCAGCATTTTTCACCGTAGTAGCTCCAGCCCAGAATGGTGGTAAAAGCAAAGATCACCAGTGCAACCGTCAGCAACACCCCGCCAAACCCCGGCATAGCCGACTCAAAAGCAGCAGCAGATAAAGCTGCACCACTCTTGCCTGAGGTCCAGACACCAGAGGTAATAATCGCCAACCCGGTAGCGGAACAAACAATCAGCGTGTCAATGAACGTACCCAGCATACCGATCAGACCGGAGCGAACTGCACTTTTGGTCGTCCCTGCCGCCTGTGCAATACCAGCTGTTCCCAGGCCAGCTTCATTAGAGAAAACACCCCGCGCTACACCATAGCGGATTGACATTAGCACGACAGAACCGGCAAACCCGCCGGTCGCAGCAACCGGTGTAAAGGCGCAGGAGAAGATCAAAGAGAATGCATGCGGAATTTCAGTCACATTCACAATCAGCACACCAAGCGCCGCCAGTACATATGCCACACACATAAACGGCACCAGTGATTCAGCCACTTTACCGATACGTTTCACTCCCCCCAATGTAACCAGTGCAACAACGACGGTAGTCACCACGCCGGTTAACCAGGTCGGAATATGCAACGTACTGTCCAGTGCCTGCGCCATACTGTTGACCTGAACCATATTGCCGATACCAAATCCAGCCAGACCACCGAAAATGGCAAAGGCCGTTCCCAGCCAGACCCAGCGTTTGCCCAGACCATTTTTGATGGCATACATAGGGCCTCCGATATGCTCACCAGAGGTATCTTTTTCCCGGTAATGCACAGCCAGCACGACCTCAGAATATTTGGTCGCCATACCAACCAATGCAGTACACCACATCCAGAACAGTGCACCCGGCCCGCCCATAAAAATTGCCGTTGCGACCCCGGCAATATTCCCAGTACCTACGGTCGCAGCCAGACAGGTCATCAATGCCTGAAATGGACTGATTTCACCACTTTCATCATCTGATTTGGTGCGTCCTTGCCACAACAGCGCAAAACCGGCACCGATCTTACACAGTGGCATGAATTTAAGCAGAAGCATCAGGAACAAGCCGGTTCCCAGAATCAGAACCAGCATCGGGGCGCCCCAGACGATGCCGTTCAGACCATTAAAAGCATTCAGTAGGTATTCCATATGATTAATCTCCGTTAAGTAAGGGATTTCACTTCACCTGCTTAAAATATTTACTCGTCAATGGTACTGTTGTTTTTATAGATTGTTTTATATATCAGAAGGATAAATTCAGTCAGCACCAGAGTCGGCTGACTGAACCTATACATAAACCGGGCCAGACTAAATCAGTTCACCTGAGCCATAGCAAGTTCCACATAAATCTCGCGCAGACGTAATGCTACCGCCCCCGGTTTACCATCACCGATTTGCTTGCCGTCGATACTGACTACTGGCCAGACAAACGTGGTTGCTGAACTGATAAAGGCCTCTTTGGCATGATAGGCTTCATCCGGCGTAAACAGACGCTCTTCGACCTTGATACCATCACGAGCCGCCAGCTCAAGCAGAGCCTTACGGGTAATACCATGCAGAATATCGTTGCTTAACGGACGAGTCACCACGGTGTTATCAGCCAGCACAATATAAGCGTTACTGGAGCTGCCTTCAGTAATAAAGCCGTTTTCTACAAGAAAAGCATCGTCAGCATCATTGGCATGGGCATACTCTTTGGCCAGACACGGTGCCAGCAAACCGACAGTTTTGATATCACGACGATGCCAGCGGATATCCGGCATGGTCACGACTTTAATCCCCGTTTTCACTTTAGGGCTGTCAATGACCGGACGGGACTGAGTAAACAGCACCAGTGTCGGTGTTACTTCCGCGGAAGGAAATGCGAAATCACGATCGCCAGCATTACCACGACTGATTTGCAGATAAATACCACCCTCCACCAGATGATTCTTTTTAATCAGTTCTTCATGGATCGTTTTCAACTGTGCAGCGCCCACTGGCATTGCCAGCGACAACTCACGGCAGGAACGTTGCAGACGTTCAAGATGACCGTCAAACTCCACCAGCTTACCGTTCAGTACTGCAGTCACTTCATACACCGCATCAGCAAACAAAAATCCACGGTCAAAAACAGAGATTTTTGCTTCTTTTTCATCAACATACTGACCATCGACATAGACAATGCGACTCATGTCCAACTCCTTAAAATTAAATTTAATCTAGCCCCACAATGCCGCATCAGGTGCATGCATCTGGTTGTCTGAAAAATTAAATCCGGCATCACGATCTTTCTGCAGCAACAACGGCCCGTCCAGATCCACAACCTGAGCCCCTTGTGCAACAACAAAGGCCGGAGCCATCGCCAATGAAGTGGCCAGCATGCAGCCCACCATAATTTTCATTCCGGCAGCTTCAGCTTGTTTACGCAGTTCAAGAGCTTCGGTCAGACCACCGGTTTTATCCAGCTTAATGTTGATCATGTCATACCGGCCGATCAGCTCATGTAAGGTCGAACTATCGTGACAAGACTCATCGGCACAAATAGGAATAGGACGCGGCAGAGAGGCCAGGATCTGATCTTGTCCGGCTGGCAGCGGCTGCTCAATCATCTCAACGCCAAGCTTCTGAAGCGCCGGAACCAATTCGCGATAGAGCGTTTCATCCCAGCCTTCATTCGCATCAACAATAATGCGGGCCTGTGGCGCCCCTTTTCGTACAGCAGTCACACGCGCCAAATCACCTGCCCCAGCCAGTTTGAGCTTCAGCAACGGACGGTCAGAATTAGCTTCTGCGGCTGCCTGCATGTTTTCCGGTGTATCAAGTGATAAGGTATAGGCCGTCAGCAACGCATCCGGTTCTGGCTTATTAAGCCGCTGCCAGATCCGTTGACGGTGCTGTTTGCTTTCAAGATCCCACAAAGCGCAATCGACTGCATTGCGGGCAGCTCCCGCTGGCAATACCGACTGAAGCGCTCCGCGATCCAGCCCCTCTCGCAAGACGGGCATAATATTTTCAATCTGTGTAATGACGCCCTGCACCGATTCACCGTAACGAGCATAAGGCACACATTCACCCCGGCCAGTAACGCCATCCTGAGTGAGTTCAACTACCACCACATCGGCGGCAGTCTTGCTGCCGCGCGAAATAGTGAATGAGCCTCGGATTGGCCAGCTCTCGCTAAATACCCGGATCTCCATACTCATCTCACCTGACTGAATTACAGATTATCAATAATACGGCCCATCCCCTGACGGAATGGATCGACAGTTGGCAAACCATATTTCTCTTCAATATCAGCCATCAGGCAGGCAGCCTCTTTATCAGATAATTTAGAGGTATTGACAGAGATACCCACAAAACGGGCATTTGGGTTAGTCAGTTTTGCCATCGCCAGATTTAGTGCCATACACTCACCCAGATCCACGATTGGATAATCAACACCACGCATGGTTTTACGGGTAGGCTCATGACCCCGCACCAGTGCATCAGCCTGAGCACCATGAATGATGCCAGTCGTAACACCCGCAAATGATGGGTGCAACAGAGAGCCCTGACCTTCAATCACATCCCAGTGGTCAGCGTCGTTGGCTGGTGCCAGCACTTCTACTGCACCTGCGACGAAGTCAGAAACTACCGCATCGATACTCACACCCGCACCGCTGATCAGAATACCCGTCTGACCGGTAGCACGGAAGGTGGCTTTCATGCCGCGAGCCAGCATCTCTTTTTCAATCGCCAGCGCGGTATACATTTTGCCGCAGGAACAATCAGTACCCACTGGCAGCAGACGTTTGCCTTCACGTTTCTTACCGTTTGCAACCGGGAAAGTCTGGGTCGGATGACGCACATCAAACAGGCTACGGCCCAGTTTGTCAGCCAGTGCTTTGATTTCTGGCACGTCTGTCAGACGGTTATGCAGACCAGACGCCAGATCCATACCTGCTTCCAGCGCTTCAGTCAGTACAGAGATCCATTTATCAGAGATGATACCGCCACGGTTAGCCACACCAATTACCAGTGTTTTAGCTCCTGCCGCTTTAGCGGCGGCGATATCCATATCTGGCAGTTGGCAATCAGCATGGCAATCGTCCATACGATATTGCCCAACACTATATTCCGGATGCCATTGTTTAATTCCGATAGCCACTTTTGCAGCTAACACATCATGGGCATCACCTAAAAACAGCAGATAAGGTTTTTGAATTTCCATTTTAACATCCTCACAATCAAATATTATTTACTGACAAAGCAATGCCATACCAACGAATATATCGCTGATTAATAACAACAACGGACCTTGTGTTGCTGATAATAAAAACAGCAAAACATTATTGTCAATACAAGCAATAAACCAGAATGTTAAACTAGAACCTTGCAGCACAAAAAGAATAAAATACTAATAATTAAGAAAATAAAAACATAAACACCAATAAACATTAACCAATCTATATCCATAAAGAATTTTATAATGTACGCAAACCGCAAAATAAAGCCATATCATTGATATTAATGAATTTATTTTTATTTTGTTGTTTTTGGTTTTTTCTGTAATTTTTGATTTAAAACGGTGCAGATGTATTTTTTAAGATCGCCAAAACAATGCAAACCAGCTGATTAACCAGAATTAAAAACATGACCAATTTATCTAAAAATCTGAAAAAATAAAAATGACGATATTATTTTCCAA
>SSEX01000067.1 GCA_008015085.1 Tolumonas sp.
CCATGGTTGCAGGCTTTGCCTGGGGTATGAGTCAGGGAATGGATAAAGAACAAATCCTGCGCCTTGCTTCTGCCGTTTCAGCTCTGGCTGTAACCCAAATTAGTGTGGGTGTTCCGAACAAACAGCAACTGGCCGACATGATGGCCCGTATTGACGTGAAAAGATTAGCTTAAGGAATAAACATATGAATATTGTAATTGTCACCTCTTGTCCGAGTGGCATTGCCAACAGTGTTATCGCTGCAGGTCTTCTTGAAAAAGCAGCTGCCTCCCTGGGTTGGAATGCCGTTGTTGAGTGTCACAACAATCTGGAACCAGCAAAATTACTGACCGTCGATGAAATCAGCACAGCCGATATGATCGTTGTTGCTGGTGACAATATTGATCTCGCTCGTTTTACCGGCAAACGTGTTTATCAGGCCGATGTAATGAGTGCTATCCCGGACGCAAAAGCTTTCTTACAAACGGCAGCCGCTTCAGCAACAGTGACGTCAGCTGAAGTAGTTGCTCCTCAGCAAACCCAAGAAAAACCCAAGGTGTCCCCCATGAGCAAACGTATCGTTGCTATAACCGCCTGTCCAACAGGGGTTGCCCATACCTTTATGGCTGCCGAAGCACTGGAAGAAGAGGCAAAAAAACGTGGTTACTGGATCAAAGTCGAAACTCGCGGCTCTGTTGGTGCTAAAAACGCACTGACTGCTGAAGAGATCGCACAGGCTGATGTTGTCGTCATTGCGGCGGACATCGAACTGGATCTGTCTCGTTTTGCAGGCAAAAAACTGTACAAAACCAGCACTGGCGCTGCTCTGAAAAAGACAGCACAGGAAATGGATAATGCACTAGCTACCCAGAATGTGTATCAGGGTTCCGGTTCATCGGGCGCTTCTGCAGCCAAATCAGGCAAAGCAGAACTGCCAGGCGTATACAAACACTTGATGACCGGCGTGTCTCACATGCTGCCAATCGTGGTTGCAGGTGGTCTGTTAATCGCGCTGTCATTCGTATTCGGTATTACCGCATTCAAAGAAGAAGGCACAATGGCTGCAGCCCTGATGAAAATCGGTGGTGCGTCTGCGTTCGCTCTGATGGTGCCTGTAATGGCCGGTTTCATCGCTTACTCCATTGCTGACCGTCCAGGTCTGGCTCCAGGTTTGATCGGTGGTATGCTGGCAAGCTCTATCGGCGCTGGCTTCTTAGGCGGTATCGCTGCAGGTTTCATCGCTGGTTACACAGCAAAAGCAATTGCTGATAACGTGAAACTGCCACAAACCATGGAAGCGCTGAAGCCAATCCTGATCATTCCATTCCTGGCAAGCTTGATCACTGGTCTGGTCATGATTTACGTAGTTGGTACTCCAATTGCTTCTATCATGAAAGGTCTGACTGACTTCCTGACTGGTATGTCTGGCGCGAACGCTATCCTGCTGGGTGTAATCCTGGGCGCGATGATGTGCTTCGACCTGGGTGGTCCGGTTAACAAAGTAGCTTACGTATTCGGTACTGGTCTGCTGGCCTCTAACCCTAACGTTCCTAGCTTGCCAATGGCTGCTGTTATGGCTGCGGGTATGGTTCCTGCGATCGGTATGGGTATCGCTACTTTCGTGGCTCGTAACAAGTTCATTGATTCTGAGCGTGAAGCAGGTAAAGCGTCTTTCGTTCTGGGTCTGTGCTTCATCTCTGAAGGTGCAATCCCATTCGCAGCACGTGACCCAATGCGTGTAATTCCTTCAACCATGGCTGGTGGTGCGTTAGCTGGTGCCCTGTCAATGCTGTTCGGTTGTGGTCTGATGGCTCCGCACGGTGGTCTGTTCGTACTGCTGATCCCTGGTGCAATCAGCAATGCACTGATGTACATCGTCGCTATCGCTGCAGGTTCTGCACTGACTGGTCTGATGTATGCGATGCTGAAACCAGCTCAGGAAACACAGACTGCTTAATTGTTTCATCACAAATGGAACTAGCTCCCTCCATTTTTGTGTGCCCCCCTCCCCGGCTGAAGAAGCCGGGGCTTTTTGCTTTCTGACGATGGGTGAAAGAAACCGGGGACAAAGGAAATTTCAGACACAGTGCAGACTGTGTTTTGTTGTTAATGTCATAAGGGTTTGCTGAGCTTTCACCTGTCCTGATGAATGCAAGAAGAAGACTGGTATAAAATAAAAGCCCCTGCAGCATTAATGCTGCAGGGGCTTTTATTATTGAAGCTTGTAAACAATGAATCTAATAGCAGCTGTTAAATCGGACTGTCTTTACCTAATTCCGATAGCACACTTGATACCGCCAGCAACAGAGCAGAGCGTATCACCTGGTCTCGTCGGTTCAATTGCAGTTGATATAACACTGGGTCTGCATTTTCACTCGGCTCATCCACCTGCATCATGCTGATATTCTGTAAGCTGTGCAGCCGGTTCAGCTGCTCTGTAACACAGGCTTCACCAAAACGATGGTCATGAATATCACCAACCAGAAAATCCCGCAGACGAACAAATCGCTCTATATCCTGAGAAACTTCATAAGAAATTAAACCCAGAGCAAAAATCAATTTCAGACGGATATTTAAATCAGCCAGCGGACCTTTCCCATTTAATAATGGCTCGATCGCATATTTGACAGCGTATTCTTCCTGCCGGAAAGCGCGACGCATCAGCTGATCAACAGCATCTTCCAGCATACATACAACTTCGATGAAGAATCCCCGCGGATTCTCCGGTTCAGCGAGTCGCTCAAAAACAGCGTCCTCCTGATGAATAGGGGCTTTCTTTTTCTTCATATTGTAAATTCTTATGTGGAAATCCAGAAATCTGTCCCGTTGCCCTTTTTATAATTGTTATAGATTTGTAAATTTATTAAGTGCTTTAAAAAGAGAAAAGAGAGGTCAGAGCCTCTCTTTTCCAATATCGTTTACTGCGCCATACGCTCATATTCAGCCACAATAGCACTGACACATGGCTCATCAGCACTAAGGCCTGTCGCACGCAACAATGCAGATTTCACGCCATCCTGCTGGATCCAACCCTGCAGCTCAACAGGCTGCGGGTCATCAGCATTCTGATAGTGTAATGCAGCCGCAATACCTTTCAATAAGGCGTCATTTGGCAAACCATATTCCAGTGTACCCAGCAAAGGCTTAATTAAGCGATCTTCCGCACCCAGCTTACGCAGTGGCTGACGCCCAACACGATCGATTTCATCAACCAGATAAGGGTTAGCAAACCGGGTCAGAATTTTTTCAATATAGGCATGATGCAAAGCACGATCAAAACCATAACGGTTTACCAGAACTTCACCACTTTGCTGCATCGCCTGACGTACCGTACTCTGAATTGCTTCATCAGCAATCGCCTCACGGATCGTTTTATAACCCGCGAACTTACCCAAATACGCAGTCACAATATGTCCGGTATTCAATGTAAACAACTTACGCTCAACATAGGCCAGCAGGTTATCAGTCAGTTCCATACCTTCTACAGGTGGAATAGTGCCTTTAAACTGGTTCTTATCAACAATCCACTCACTGAAACTTTCAACCGTTACTGCAAGTGGATCTTCATCATTCGCTGCAGCTGGCGGCACAATACGGTCAACCGCAGAGTCAACGAAACCAACATACTGTTCTAACAGTGAATGGTATTGCTCTGGCAACTCAGCCAAAACAGCCTGTTTCAGCTGACTGGTGCCACGCACCATGTTTTCACAGGCAATGATGTTTACCGGAGTATGATTGCCTTGTTCAAAACGTAATTGCAGACCTTTAGCGATAGTCGCTGCAATCTTAGCCAGCACCTGAGGGCCCACGGCCGTGGTGATGATATCTGCTTTGATAATTTGATTAATCACGTCATCGCTATTCGCCTGTACCGCAGCGATATGACGGATAACGTCGGTGTGCTGAGTATCACCTACGACCCGCACGTGATATTCCTGAGAATGATTCAACTGATCAACCAGTTGAGTATTAGCATCAGCAAATGTCAGTTCTGCATCTGATTCTGCCAGTAATTTTCCAATGAAACCGCGACCGATATTTCCAGCGCCAAAATGTAATGCTTTCATATTTTATAAACTCCTTTGATCCCAGGGGAAGAAGGCCACCTGAGTGGCCTTCCTTGGTTTACTACGCTGCGCGTTGGCCGCTTAACAGTTCCAGTACGAATTTCACATCCGTGGTGGTTGCCAAGCGCTCAATCAGCGATGGATCATCCAGAGTACGGGTCAGGTTGTTGATAACTTGCAGATGTTCGTCATTACGAGCTGCGATACCAATCACCAGACGCGCTGCATCGTCTTTTTCCGGACCGAAATGCACACCTGCAGGATATTGGCAGATAACGATACCGGTTTTCTTCACTTTATCTTTTGATTCAATCGTGCCATGAGGAACAGCGATTGATTCACCCAGGTAAGTGGATACCAGTTTTTCACGAGCTAACATGGCATCAACATATTCTGGTTCTACACAGCCATTCGCCACCAGCATTTCGCCAGCTTTACGAATTGCTTCTTCTTTACTACTTGCCTGCATACCTAAGCAGATATGTTCCTGACCTAAAGTAAACAGTGCCGGGCTGAGATTTTCGCCACGATAAACGTCATCGTTAGCGGCTATCGCCTTTGGGCGGCGGCCTTCGCCAGCCTCCTGTAAACGAGCAATCAGATTGTCATACAGCTGGTTGTCCAGGAAGTTATTCAGCGAAATGTGCTGCGCATGAGGAGCATGGCGTTTAGCTCGGTCAGTCAGATCGCGGTGAGTGATCACGATATCTGCTTTATCATCCAGATTATTGATTGCCTGGTTTACCACGGTAATTGGCAGACCTGCTTTTTCAATTTTCTTACGCAGCAGACTGGCACCCATTGCACTTGAACCCATACCAGCATCACAAGCTACAACGATGTGTTTTGCGGTCAGAGGAGAGTGACCATCATCATTAGCAGCAGCTGAAGCAGCAGTATTGCCCTGTTTCATGCTTTTCATTTTACGGGTAGCTTCATCCAGCTCATCTTTAGAGTTAGCGCCCTGAGCTCGTACGAATACAGAAGCAACCAGGAATGAGACTGTTGCAGCAGCCGCAACGGAGCACAGCACACCGAAGATAGAATCTTTTGGTGTCATCAGCAGCACAGCGAAGATAGAACCTGGTGATGCAGGTGAAACCAGACCAGCACCAAACACGGTCAGAGTGAATACACCGGTCATACCACCAGCGATAACCGCCAGAATCAGACGTGGGTTCATCAATACATATGGGAAGTAGATTTCATGAATACCGCCCAGGAAGTGAATGATAGATGCACCAGCTGCTGACTGTTTAGCGTTACCACGACCAAACATCATGTACGCCAGCAGAATACCAAGACCAGGACCTGGGTTAGCCTCAATCAGGAAGAAAATAGACTTACCATGTTCTGTCGCCTGCTGGATGCCCAGCGGAGAGAAAATACCGTGGTTGATTGCGTTATTCAGGAACAGAATTTTAGCAGGTTCAACGAAGATAGATGTCAGAGGTAACAGGCTGTTTTCAACCAAGAAGCCTACACCCGCAGCCAGTGCTGCAGACATGCCTTTTACAAAAGGTCCAATCAGGAAGAATGCCAGCATTGCTAACAACATACCGATAATACCGGCAGAGAAGTTGTTAACCAGCATTTCAAAACCGCTCTTAACTTTACCGTCAATCATGCGGTCAAAACGTTTGATAGTCCAACCACCCAATGGGCCAGCCATCATGGCACCCATGAACATCGGAATATCAGTACCAACGATAACACCCATGGTGGTAACAGCGCCAACTACCGCACCGCGATCGCCACCGACCAGTTTACCGCCGGTATAACCAATCAGCAGTGGCAGCAGGTACATAATCATTGGGCCTACCAGTTTGGCTAACGTTTCATTTGGCAGCCAGCCAGTAGGAATAAATAACGCCGTAATGAACCCCCACGCGATAAATGCGCCAATGTTGGGCATAACCATGTTGGAGAGAAAACGGCCAAAATTTTGTATCTTGACCTTAGTATCTGGTGATAGCATAAAACACCCCGTTCGATGCCTGATTAATGATGGATTGTGGTAACGGATTTGCCGATCCGTGATTTGTTGTCTCACTAATAAATCTACCACTTTCCCTGAAAATCGGGCTGAGAACGGGGCGTTTTGTGAAGGTCATCAATTATTCGCCCAGTGCAAGCTTGTTTGTGCGTGATCCACGTCACACAAACAGAGCCATTAATTGATGAATTATTCATCTGAGTGCCGCAAACACCCCTCTTTTTGTGACCTACATCACTGTTTGCTTAAATTCAACCTCACCATCAATGGTGATGCAGATCACGATTTTGCAAAAAATACTCAATAGAATCCATTTTGAGCTATTACTAGCCTGAATAAATCTGTTGTTCTTATTCCTATTTGTTACCTCAGCTATCTATACTGTTTCTAAGGAATATGATTCTTACTGAAATCAGTAAAAAATAAGAATTAAGAATAAGGATTTATCAATGGCGGGATACCGGTATATAGCATTCCTGCTGATTATTTGTTTCAGTGAAACGGTGACAGCTTCGGAAAAAATAGTTGTACAGCTGAAATGGATTAATCAGTTTCAATTTGCTGGTTACTACGCGGCGCTGGAAAAAGGCTTTTATAAAGAAGCCGGACTGGATGTGATATTGCGGCCTAATGGTTATAACGGTTCGTTTGTTTCCCCAGTTGATGCTGTTGTTAGTGGCGATGCCCAATTCGGTATTTCCAACTCCGGCTTGGTGCTTGATTATCTCAATGGTAAACCTGTCGTTGCATTGGCAGCAACATTACAACATTCCGCAGTAAGTTGGCTTGTTCTGGAAAAATCCGGCATCCGAAGTATTCACGATATGGTGAATAAACGATTAATGACCGTGTTTCCACTCAGTGAAAGTCTAGAGCTACTAGAGCCTTTTCGGGCGGAAGGTATCGACCCGAAAAAATTGCATCTAACCCAGACGATTTTCGATCTACAACCGCTAATTGACGGAAAAATTGATGCCTATGATGCTTATGTAACTAACGAGCCTTTTTTGCTGGAGCAAAAAGGCATCCCTTACCGCATCATAGACCCTCGTACTTATGGTATTGATTTTTATGGTGATGTGCTTTTCACTTCTCAGGCTGAACTGCAAAATAATCCTGAACGGGTAGAAGCATTTCGGAAAGCCAGTATGGATGGCTGGCGCTATGCGATGGCGCACCCGGATGAAATTATTGATCTGATAGTTAACAAATATGCGCCACAAAAAAACCGTGAGCACCTGCGTTTTGAAGCACGGGCAATGTGGAATCTGATGCAACCAGACATCATTGAAATTGGTCATATGAACCCTGGTCGTTGGTTGCGGATTGCAGAGATCATGACCGAGCATAATCGTATTATTGATGACAAAATACTGGATAGCTTCATATATACCCCGGATAACTATCAGCAAAACCTGCTGCGTTATCTGCAGATTGCAACCATCACCTCAGTGATTGCGTTACTGCTGGCCGGTATCGCCAGCTGGATATATCGCACGAACCGGCGATTAGTCAGAGAAATAGCGGCTCGTCAAAGCGCAGAGGAACAACTGCGCCATCTTTCTGAAACTGATGCCTTGACCGGACTCGCTAACCGACGGGCGTTTGACCAGCAATTGAATAAAGAGTTCCAGCGCTATTTACGCTATCGGCATCCGTTTTGTGTTGTGATGGTGGACATTGACTGGTTTAAACATATTAATGACACCTATGGCCATCCGGCCGGCGATCATGTTTTAACTGAATTTGCCTGGCGTCTGCGTGATCACATCCGTAAAACTGATGTATTAGCCCGTATTGGTGGTGAAGAGTTTGCCATTCTGATGCCGGAAACATCGCCACTGGAAGCAAAAAAAAGAACTGAAGCATTGCAAAAATGCATCAATAATGCACCGTTTCAATTAGGCAATTCAGCAGATTCTCCACTCATGATGACAGCCAGTTTTGGTATTTCTTGTGTAGCTGATAATGATTTGGTTGCGGAAGCTTCACTGATCCGGGCAGATACCGCGTTATATAAAGCAAAAAACAGCGGTCGGAATCAGGTAATTCTATTTAATTGAGAAAGTAATCTGACCTTAGTCGCAGAACAGGCATCTGTCTGATTTAAAAAAAACCCCTTCGCATGGAAGGGGTTCTCCGACTACTCAGAAAGATCAGGCTTTCCAAGCTTTCCAGGTATTGATCAGACCATTAGTTGAGCTGTCATGGCTGGTAACTGCCGCATCAGTATTCAGTTCAGGCAGGATCTTGTTCGCCAGCTGTTTACCCAGCTCCACACCCCACTGATCAAAGCTGAAGATGTTCCAGATAACACCTTGTACAAAGATTTTGTGTTCGTACATCGCGATTAATGCGCCCAGTGTTTTTGGCGTCATCTGTTTGAACAGGATGGAGTTGGTTGGACGATTGCCTTCAAAGACTTTGAATGGAACCAAATCTTTAACCTGTTCCAGCGTTTTGCCAGCAGCCAGGAATTCAGCTTCCACCGCTTCTTTTGATTTACCAAAAGCCAGAGCTTCAGTCTGAGCAAAGAAGTTTGCCAGCAGTTTCGGATGGTGATCGCCGACAGGGTTATGGGTAATCGCCGGAGCCAGGAAATCACAAGGGATCAGCTTAGTGCCCTGATGGATCAGCTGATAAAATGCATGCTGACCGTTGGTACCTGGTTCACCCCAAATGATTGGACCAGTCTGGTAATCAACAGCATTACCATTACGATCAACATACTTACCATTTGATTCCATGTTGCCCTGCTGGAAGTAAGCAGCAAAGCGATGCATGTACTGGTCATACGGCAGAATAGCTTCTGACTCAGCTTCGTAAAAATTGTTGTACCACAGACCAATCAATGCCAGCAGCACAGGGATATTTTGTTCAAAAGTAGTAGTGGCGAAATGGGTATCCATCTCAAACGCACCTTCCAGCAGTTCTTCGAACTTTTCGAAACCCAGAGACAGTGCGATAGGCATACCGATGGCAGACCATGAAGAGTAACGACCACCAACCCAGTCCCAGAACTCAAACATGTTGGCAGTATCAATACCAAATTCAGATACAGCCTTACCGTTGGTAGACAGCGCAGCAAAATGTTTCGCGACATGTGCTTCACTAACAGCATGTTTCAGGAACCAGTCACGCGCAGAGTGCGCGTTGGTCATAGTTTCCTGCGTCGTGAAAGTTTTAGATGCAACCAGGAACAGAGTGGTTTCAGGATCAACTTTCTTCAGGGTTTCTGCGATGTGAGTACCATCGACGTTGGAAACAAAATGCATTTCCAGATGGTTTTTGAACGGACGCAGCGCTTCGGTGATCATCACCGGGCCTAAATCAGAACCACCGATACCGATATTCACAACGTGCTGAATGGCTTTACCGGTATAGCCTTTCCACTCACCGGAAATCACTTTGTCACAGAAGATTTTAATTTTTGCCAGCACGGCATTCACTTCCGGCATCACGTCTTTGCCATCCACCATGACAGGACGGTTTGAACGGTTACGCAATGCAGTATGCAGCACCGCACGGCCTTCAGTACGGTTGATTTTTTCACCATTAAACATGGCATCAATACCAGCACGCAGATCCACTTCGTGAGCCAGATCGATCAGCAACTCCAGAGTTTCCTCTGTAATCAGGTTTTTAGAGTAATCCACCAGTACATTATCTTTAAAAGTGGTAGAGAACTTATCAAAACGGGCTGGATCTGCAGCAAACAGATCACTCAGTTTGCGATCTTTATTCGCAGCGAAATGAGCTTCAAGCGCTTTCCACGCTTTAGTCTGGGTTGGATTGATGTTTTTCATCGTGTCACTTTTTCCTGAGAGTCGGTTAATAAACTTTTTGTCTGCACATACGCCTCATAGAGCCCCCACAAACGTACATACAGTGCCGATGATTTCATTCGCAGTTTACACCTTTTCAAGTAAATTTGCTGCAGATGGAAACCTCTGATTTTGCGACAGATAACATTTATTGCTGTACCATTTGCCAGAATGCCTGGATCAATGGCTCATCAAGCCGTCTTTTCAGCACACAAAAGCCCACTTCAAAGGGTTTCAGTGCCGGAACTGGTTGTATTACACGCACTTGTGAACCGAGAGGACTGTGTTCAATAACAGCCTCAGGCACCAGACCGATACCACAGTCCAGTGTCACCATGCTGACAATGGCTTCATTACCAGCAACCTCCGCATAGATATTGGGGCTGATCCCTTTATTGCGAAACCATTGGTCACAGCGCTTTCTGGATAATCCCTGCTGCGAAACAATCAATGGCACTTGTGACCAGTCCGGTTCGCCATCTTTAAGCCACTGACTAACGTTGGTACTGTTACGTGGGGCAATAAACACCAGCGGCACACGCTGCAACAAACAATACTGTAAACGTGCAGGCAGTGCATCAGGCCGGGCCGCAATAGCAATGTCCGTTTCTTCCCGCAACACTTTATCTACGGCCAGTGCCGCATCGCCGGTTTCCAGCTTG
Source organism: Tolumonas sp. (assembly GCA_008015085.1). Lineage (GTDB taxonomy): Bacteria > Pseudomonadota > Gammaproteobacteria > Enterobacterales > Aeromonadaceae > Tolumonas. The sequence goes on from SSEX01000067.1 coordinate 10,532, forward strand.
AGCTCCAGTTGCGGGTAACGGTGCCGGAATCGCCCCAGCACTTCCGGTAATAAAAAATAGCTGGCAGTAACGGAACAGAATACACGGATCCGACCTTGCAGTGCCTCGCGTGGATGCCGGAGATCATCGCGCAGTTCATGCCATTCCTGCAGCCAGCTCTCTGCTGAAGCCAGCAAACGACGACCTTCTGCGGTCAGTACCACACTGCGGTTATCCCGTTCAAATAAGGCACACCCAGTTTCCTGTTCCAGTCGTTGCATTGCGCGGCTTAATGTGGACGGGCTCACCGCCATCTGATTTGCGGTATTGGCAAAATGTAACGTACGCGCTAAATGTGTAAATAACGATAAAGTCCGGAAATCCATCAGCCACTCCACGTTGCAAAAAACGCAATATTTTGTTCCGAATATATCATTTCCAGCAATGTAATACCTCGTTTATAGTAGTACTGTTTTCGGACTCTGACCGTCATCAGACAACACACAGCAAATTAATTTATAGATGGAGCTATTCTCAATGGCTAACTACTTCAACACGCTGAATCTGCGTCAACAGTTAGAACAATTAGGCAAATGCCGTTTTATGGCACGCGATGAATTCGCGAGCGGCTGCGATTTCCTGAAAGGTAAAAAAATCGTGATCGTTGGCTGTGGAGCTCAGGGTCTGAACCAGGGTCTGAATATGCGCGACTCAGGTCTGGATGTTTCTTACGCACTGCGTGCTGAAGCGATTGCGGAAAAACGCAAATCATTCAAACAAGCTTCTGAAAATGGCTTCAAAGTCGGTACTTACGAAGAGCTGATCCCAACTGCGGATCTGGTTGTAAACCTGACTCCGGACAAACAGCACACCAGCGTTGTTAAAGCTGTAATGCCTCTGATGAAAGAAGGTGCTGCATTAGGTTATTCTCACGGCTTCAACATCGTTGAAGAAGGCACTCAGATTCGTAAAGACCTGACTGTGGTGATGGTTGCACCAAAATGCCCTGGCACTGAAGTTCGCGAAGAATACAAACGTGGTTTCGGTGTGCCAACACTGATCGCGGTTCACCCAGAAAACGATCCGAAAGGTGAAGGCCAAGCCATTGCTAAAGCATGGGCTGCAGCAACTGGCGGTCATCGTGCAGGTGTTCTGGAATCATCTTTCGTTGCAGAAGTTAAATCTGACCTGATGGGTGAGCAAACCATTCTGTGTGGTATGCTGCAGGCGGGTTCTATCCTGTGTTACGAAAAAATGGTTGCTGACGGCATCGACGCAGGTTACGCAGGTAAACTGCTGCAATTCGGTTGGGAAACTGTGACCGAAGCGCTGAAACAAGGCGGTATCACTGCCATGATGGATCGTCTGTCAAACCCAGCGAAACTGCGTGCTTATGAACTGGCTGAAGAAATGAAAGTGCTGATGCGTGCACTGTTCCGCAAACACCAGGACGACATCATCAGCGGCGCATTCTCAACTGGCATGATGGCTGACTGGGCAAATAACGATGCTGACCTGTTCAGATGGCGTGAAGAAACGGGTGCATCTGCATTCGAAAACGCACCAGCTTTCGATGGCACTATTGCGGAACAAGAATACTTCGACAACGGCATCCTGATGGTTGCAATGGTTAAAGCGGGCGTTGAGCTGGCATTCGAAACCATGACTGAATCAGGCATCATTGCTGAATCAGCGTACTACGAATCACTGCATGAACTGCCACTGATCGCAAACACCATTGCTCGTAAACGTCTGTACGAAATGAACGTTGTTATCTCTGACACTGCAGAATACGGTAACTACCTGTTCGCGAACGCAGCCGTACCATTGCTGAAAGAACACATCATGCCGAAAGTTGGTACTGATGTGATCGGTAAAGGTTTGTCAGTGAAAGACAACGGTGTTGATAACGTTGTTCTGGTTCAGGTGAACGAAGCGATTCGCAATCACCCAATCGAGCAGGTTGGTAAAACTCTGCGCGGTTACATGAAAGACATGAAACGTATTGCGGTTGGCGGTTAATCTTTACTGATTAATGCTATCGGAGCAAAAGGCTGGTACACAATGTGCCAGCCTTTTTCATATTTTGTTGAAAATAATAATTACGGCTTGATTGTTCACGCCCGCCACACTAACCGTTACACTAAACTGGTTCTTCACTATCTCAGAAACGATTCCTGATGAAGCGCCATCGTCGCAGCCATTATTTTTCACCTGCTGTACAATATACCGCTTGCCATGAATGCGACTGGATTATGGTCGTGCCACCACTGCAACCCGGCGAACAAGCAGTTTGTCCCCGTTGTGAGCATAAAATCCGTTCTTTGCCTACACAGGCCAGACTGCAGCCGATGATTTATAGCATCACAGCGCTCATCATGCTGTTTTGCAGTAATTTTTTCCCTTTTCTTGGTATGGCAGTCAAAGGCATTCATCAGGATATGACGCTGTATCAGACTGCTACCACGCTACTGGAAGAACAACATCCGGCACTGGCATTAACGGTCTATCTGTTTATGCAGATTTTACCCGCGATTTGTCTGATGTTGATTTGTCTGATTTATTCCCGACTCGGGCATTGGCGGGGAAAACGCCTGCGCAAACGCTATACTTTATGGCTATTTCGACTGATCCCATGGTGTATGGTCGAAGTGTTTCTGATTGGAGTTCTGGTCAGTCTGATTAAAATCGCCTCTCTGGCAGATATTGAACTTGGCTACAGTTTCTGGGCTTATGTGCTGTTTTCACTCTCGATGCTGAAAGCGTTCAGTGCCATTGATCGTGACTGGCTCTGGTTGCACCAAAGCGGACCGGTCCATCTGCGTCAGTCACCTATTCCCAGTGGCAGAGCCATCGATCAAAACCTGACGCTGTGCCATGCCTGTCATGGTTTGGTTTCACTTAAAAACCGCCACTGCCCACGATGCCATACTGTTTTACACGCCCGCAAACCGAATAGCCTGCAATGGACGCTGGCGCTGCTGTTTACCGCAGCCGTCCTTTATGTTCCTGCCAATATTTTACCAATCATGGTGACAGAAAGCCTCGGACAACAGACCTACTCCACGATCCTCGGTGGCATCGTTCTGCTCTGGGATATGGGCTCTTATCCGGTTGCTTTAATTATATTTATTGCCAGTATTTTGGTGCCGATCGTAAAAATGCTGGCAATTATCTGGCTCTGCTGGAGTGTTTATACCAACCGGGAACATCATCGCCGTGGCCGCACCCGACTATACCGGTTGACCGAATTTATTGGCCGTTGGTCGATGGTTGACGTTTTTGTTGTCGCCATCCTGGCCGCACTGATACGAATGGGAAAACTAATGTCAGTTTATCCCGGAACCGCCGCGCTGGCGTTTGCCGGTGTGGTAGTATTGACCATGTTATCCGCCATGAGCTTTGACCCACGGCTATTGTGGGATAACGAAGCCGATACCACTCAACCGGAATCTAAAGGTGCATCAGATAGTGTCGAATAACTACGCTAAAATCAAAAAGTTGCAACGCATCTCTCCTATCTGGCTGATCCCTATCGTTGCTGCCAGTATTGGTTTGTGGATGGTCATCACCACCATAAACAGTCAGGGTCCGCTGATCACGCTGGAACTGGATAATGCGGAAGGCATTGAGCCGGGAAAAACCCCGATCAAAACCCGCAGCGTGGAAATAGGCAAAGTACAAACAGTGCATCTTGATGACGACCTGAAACATGTCATTGTGACAGCGCAAATGAATGTCGAAGCTGAGCCTTTATTACTCGAAGATACCCGTTTTTGGGTAGTCAAACCCCGGATCGGTAAAAGTGGTATTTCCGGTCTAAACACCTTGTTGTCCGGTTCTTATCTGGAATTGCAACCGGGTAAAAGCAAAGAGCATAAGCTGGAATTTACCGTGCTTGATACACCGCCTGTAACACCAGCTAATGCGCCCGGCTTACGCATCGAGCTGACGAGTGAACAAGACAGTGCATTAGCTATCGGTGATCCGGTGTTATACCGCGGTTTTACTGTGGGCCGGGTAGAGCAGGCCGAATTTAAATCAGATTCCCGCCTGATGCGTTACCAGCTGTTTATTCAGGCACCGTATGACGCACTAGTGACCACCAATACCCGCTTCTGGCTGAATCAGGGTGTTCAGCTGCAAGCAGCGACAGATGGCATTAAAATCAAATCCGGAACACTGGAAACCATTCTCTCCGGTGGGGTCAGTTTCAGCATTCCAGCTGGCTGGGAGTTAGGCGAACCAGTCAAAAGCTACCGTTCATTCAGTCTCTATGCTGATGAAGACAGTAGTACTATTCGTCGTTATCCGGACAAAGTCGATTATATCCTGCTATTTGATGACTCGGTACGCGGGCTGAATCCAGGAGCACCGGTAGAATACCGGGGCATTCAAATAGGCCGGGTTCTGTCTGTACCTTACTTTATTCCTGGCAATGATTTACTGACGGTGAAATCAAAACAGATCCCGGTACTCATTCGTATTGAACCAGGCCGGATCCGCAGTGACATGGATAAGGATCAACTACCTAACTGGGAAAAAGAATTCGCAACGGCCATCAAGCAAGGGTTACGCGCATCACTGCGACCTGGCAATTTGCTGACTGGCGGACTATATGTGGATCTCAACTTCTACCCAGATCTGCCTAAACCAGCAGGACTAGGTGAACTGGCGAACTATCATACTTTACCGACTGCGCCCGGTGGTTTAGCCCGAATTGAACAACAAATTGTTCAGCTGCTGAATAAATTCAACAAACTGGATATTGAAAATGTGCTGTTCAAGGCGCAAACCATGCTGACTGAAACAGAAGCCGCGATGGCGAATGTCCGTAAAGTCAGTGCCAGCATGGATAAAATCGCCACCTTACAGAGTACACAACAGCTCCCTGCCGACCTGCAAAAAACGCTGGCTGAAATGCAAACGACACTCCAGGGGTTATCAGCCAATTCACCGGCCTACGGCGAATTGAACCGCTCTATTCAGTCACTCAACCGGGTGCTGCGTGAAATACAACCAATGGCGCGCACACTGAATGAAAAACCCAATGCGCTACTGTTCCAGCCAGATGCCCACGATGATCCACAGCCGAGGAAAGCCCGATAATGAAGCTGCCATTAATTCTGACTTGTCTACTGGCTGGCGTTCTCTGCGCCTGTAGCAAGAGCAGTACGCCACACTATTATGCTATTGCGTTGCCTGATGCGCAGGCCAACACGATAGCACCCTCTCAGCGGCCACTGGTCGTTGTTGCCGATGTCGAACTGGCGGATTACCTTAATAGTGTCGGTATTGTGTACCAGCAGGATGATGTACAGCTGACAACTGCCAATCAGCATCGCTGGGCCGAAGCGCTGGATAAACAGCTGACCCGTACGCTGTTACAGAATTTGCGGCAGCAATTACCTGACTGGCAATGGCAAAATGGACAAACGGCCGGGCAATCTCTCGCTCAGCTACAAGTTAAAGTCAGAGGATTCCATGGTAAAGCGGATGGTCATGCAGTGATCAGCGGAGAATGGACACTAATTCGCAATCAGCAGCAATACAGCGGACAATTCCAACAGGAATATCCACTGCCTGCCGATGGCTATCCGGCATTAGTGCGGGAACTTCGTAACGGCTGGCAGCATACCAGTCAGCAAATGGTGCAACAGTTAAAGCCGCTGCTGACAACAGCGGCCACACATCAGACAGAGTAAAACGCTCGATACCAGCGAACAAACTGCCCCAGCCCCTGCGCCAGCGGGGTTTGCGGTTTGAAGCCAATCACAGCCTCCAGTGCGGAAGTATCTGCGCTGGTTTCCAGTACATCGCCGGGTTGTAGTGGCAACAAATTCATCTGTGCCGGTACACCCAGTGCTTTTTCCAGCTCATGAATGAAGGTTTTCAATTCAACCGGCTGACTGTTACCAATGTTATAAACGCGATATGGCGCAGAGCTTTCTGCCGGTGATCCCGATTCCACCGTCCAGGCCGCATTAGGCTGCGGGATCACATCCGCCAGACGAATAATGGCTTCCGCAATATCATCAATAAAGGTGAAATCACGCTTCATTTCACCGAAGTTATACACATCGATCGGCTGCCCGGCCAGAATCGATTTGGTAAATTTAAACAGCGCCATATCTGGACGCCCCCACGGGCCGTATACCGTAAAGAAACGCAAGCCAGTACAAGGCAAACCATACAGATGCGCATAACTGTGGCTCATCAACTCATTGGCTTTTTTGGTCGCCGCATACAAGGACACCGGATGATCCACCGAATCATCGGTGGAGAATGGTGTTTTACGATTCAGCCCATAGACAGAGCTGGATGATGCATACAATAAATGTTCAATTTTCTGTTGGCGACAGCCTTCCAGAATATTCAGATGTCCCACGAGGTTCGCATCTGCATAGGCATGTGGATTTTCCAGCGAATAGCGCACACCTGCCTGAGCCCCCAGGTGGATCACGCGCTGAAATTGCTCTTGAGCAAATAAAGACGCGACTAAAGAACGATCCGCCAGGTCGCCCTGAACAAAATTAAATGCTGGTTTTGCCTGTAATAAAGCCAGACGGCTCAGTTTCAGGTTCACATCGTAATAATCGTTCAGATTATCCAGACCTGTGACCTGATGTCCGGCAGCCAACAGTCGCTCTGCCACATGAAAACCAATAAAACCGGCCACGCCGGTCACCAGATAATGCATTCTTACTCTCCCATTAACAGTCTGGGGGTATAGTGAAAAATTTCAGCGCCAGAGCTTTGTCCATTCTGGCAGGCCGGCAATATGGCATCAGCCCGGAACAGGAACCACTCCTCGCCATGCCGCCACCCCAGATTAATGCCCTGCTCTGTTCGGAAACATTGACTCAGCTTATCGCCAGGCCCCAGCACCCAACGGTTTGGCGAGGTTTGCAACCAGACCGCTGCATCTTTTGGCTGAGGCTCATCCGCTTGCAAGTACGCGAAGTGATACAGCGGGCGCTCCGCAAATAACAGGAATTGCTCACGGAAATTCGTTAGCAACAGTTCATCCTGCGGTGCCAGTCGTCTGCCTGCGTCTTGCATGATCTGCTGAGGCGTGCGCAAATGATTCATTAATGGATACGACCAGAAGCCATAATGCAGCCACAGGATAGTGAGCACTGTCAGAACAGCTGATAGCGGCTGTCTGCGTAAAAGCCAGCAGGCAAGCAACCCAAGCACTCCCAGTGATAACGCCAGTATCACCGGTGAATCCATATCACCAAGCTTATCGACCAGCTCAGGTTTCAGCAGAAGCACTACCCCTGCACACAGGAATAATCCACTCAGCAGCCAGCCTAATCCACCAAGTAAGCGGGATGGCCATACTCGTTTCAGCAACTCAGGCAGCCAGTATGCTACCAATAACGCCAGTACAGGAGTCGCCGGTGTAATATAAACACCGCGTTTTCCGGCTGATGCAGAAAAAAACAGCAGGATCAGTACTAAATATCCGGCCAGCAGAATAACGGGGCGCACACCCTGTTTAGCATCCCGCCTGGTTTGCCATATCATCCACGGTAACAATAATGACCAAGGAAGCCAGAACGAAGGGATCACATTGACCAAATAGAACCAGAAGGGTTTGATATGGTGCCAGGCATTGGCATAACGGGTCACCGTTTGACGGAATAAGATATTATTGCGGTAGGCCAAAAACTCAGGAAGTGGGTGCTGCTGTACGGCCAATACCATCGGCACAACCCACAAAGCACAGGCCAGCAATAAAAACAGCGGCCCCATCAGCCCTTTCATCCACTGCGCTTTGGTCGCCAGTTTTATCTGATCACGATGAGTCCAAAGCGCCGGCAGCAAAACCAGAGCGGCAATAATACCCACACCTTTGGTAATAATGCCTAAACCAGCAGCAAACCAGCCCAGGTAATACCAACGCCAGCCGCCATTACACAACAAGAAACGCAAAAAGCCGTAGCAGCCTAGCGTGATAAAAAACGTCACCAGTTCATCAATTTGCGCTTGTTTAGCCTGCACCGTAAATTGGACTGTGAACAGCAGAAACAGTCCTGCCCGAAATGCAGTGGCTCGATCCCAGATACGGCGGGCAATATCATAAATCAGCGCAATACATCCAAGCCCGGCCAGCAACGACGGCAACAGAAAAGCAACACGCATGGAGCCGGTAATCAGATAACCCAGCGCAATGCCCCACATAAACATGGGCGGCTTATCAGGATAGATTTCGCCACCCCGGAATGGAAACAGCCATTGTCCTGATTCCACCATCTGCTTTGCCACCAGAGCAAAGCGCGGCTCATCGGCTGGCCACGGATCGCGCAAGCCAAGTCCGGCACCCAGCACCAGCAATCCTAAACTCAGTAAAAATAATAAATTGAGCCGATCACTCTGCCAGCCCTGCAGCACATTACGATCAGTTAACATAACGAGTCCTGAAATGAAGCCTTACCGTTAATGTGAAGCTTTATCACGGTGCCAGCCACGATGTTTAATATCGAGCCAAAGACTATACAGCGCAGTAAAGGCCGGAAATATATTCTGTAGTACGCCAACCGAATCCTGTTTGGCAGAAAACATAAAATAACTCAGTGTCATCAGGCTACCGCCCACGCTCATATACCAGAACAAGCGAGGGATCACAGGCTTACCGGCTCGTTTAGACGCAACAAACTGCACCAGCCAGCGGCCACCAAACATCAGCGCCCCAGTATAGCCAATGAGTTTCCAGCCAGTAATATGAATTCCGGTCCATTCCAGCCAGGCAATAGGTAGATCCAGCCACTCAATCGCCATTGAGGATCTCCCGGATCACAATACGTTTAGCCCGATGTTGTAACCAGCGGACACCAAACACATCGACTAATCCAACCCAAAGCCGATTCCAGACACCATAGTTAGAAACACCGGCCATACGAGGACGATGATTGACCGGATGCACCAGCATCTCACCGCCCATACTCTGGATCAGAGCAGGTACATAGCGGTGCATATGGTTAAAGGCAGGCAACTGCACATACCATTCGCGGCGTGTCGCCTTCAGACCACACCCCGTATCCGGGATACCGTCTTTCAGCATCCAGTCACGGAATCCATTAGCCAGTTTAGAGGAAAGACGTTTTACCCAGTCATCACGACGTGTCACCCGATGCCCGATGATCCCCACCTTTTTGGGATCAGCCGCATAGGCAGCCTGCAGAGTTTTCAGCATGCCCGGAATATCTGCCGGATCATTTTGTCCATCAGCATCCAGCACCACCAGCCATTCGCCTTTACCATTGCGGGCACCGTTCAGCACAGAGAAACTTTGACCAACCGATTGCTGATGACGAATCACTTTCAACCGGTTAAATCCTTCTTCCCGAATATTCTTCAGGATATTAAATGTTTCATCCGTACTGCCGTCGTCCACATAAATCAATTCATAATCAAAGACATCATCCATCGCAGCCCGGATCTCATTGATCAACGGACGGATATTTTCAGCTTCATTTTTAGCGGGGATAACAACGGTAACAGCCGGTTGGTGTTTAACCATGTCAGCGTTCTCACAGGTCATGTTTTGTTCCTGATACTTCTGGATAGGTGCCCAGACAACTTAAGGGCATAGATTCTGCTATTTTGCCTGATCAGGCCCTATGACTGAATAGCCAACAGCCATTGATATGTAACAAAAAGCACAAACACCGATATATAGCGAACCGTTAGCTTAATCCGGAAAGCTGATATAATCCTTAAAATCTCATATGAATGTGAACGTTTAGCCATGCAGTCAGACAATTCTCAGCGTTTTGGTGGTATAGCCCGTTTATACGGTGAAAAAGCACTTCAGTGTTTTCAGCAAAGTCACATTTGCGTCATTGGCATTGGCGGGGTCGGCTCATGGGCAGCAGAAGCACTGGCCCGCTCCGGCATCGGTCAGCTGACGCTGATAGATATGGATGATGTGTGTGTCACCAACACCAACCGCCAGATCCATGCACTGCAAGGTAATGTTGGCAAATTAAAAACGGAAGTCATGGCTGAACGGATCCGGCTGATCAACCCTGATTGCCAGATACACATCATTGACGATTTTATCACTGAAGAAAATCTGCAAGAGTATGTGAATAATCGATTTGATTTTGTGGTGGATGCTATCGACAGCCTGCGCGCTAAAGTGGCCTTACTGGCCTATTGTAAACGGCAGAAGATCCCGTTGATCACAACCGGTGGGGCTGGCGGACAGATGGATCCAACAAAGATCACCATTACCGATCTGGCCAAGACCACGCAAGATCCACTGGCAGCCAAAGTTCGTGCTGACCTACGTCGTAAATTTGGCTTTTCCCGTGACCCAAAGAAAAAATTTGGTATTCCGTGTGTCTATTCAACTGAACAGCTGACTTACCCTGACGGCGCAGGTGGAACATGCAGCGCAAAAGCCAGTAGTGACGGAAATATGAAGATGGATTGCGCTTCAGGATTTGGGGCTACGACTGTGGTGACAGCCACATTTGGCTTTGTTGCTGTCTCTTATGTGCTAAAAAAGTTAGCCAAAAAATAAAAAAACCACAAAGACCGGCTTCAAGTCTTTGTGGTTCTTCTGAACCGCACGCTAGTAA
>SSEX01000005.1 GCA_008015085.1 Tolumonas sp.
GAAGCCCGCCTGAGTGGTATATCCCGGACAATATGCACTATATGAATCAATATCTGAACCGTTATAGCAATAGTTATATGCCGTTGATTTCTGATTCCCTGCGGTACCTATGACCAGATAATCTGAACCAACCGGGATAATGTCATAGGCTGAAGCAAACGCATAATCTGATCCATCCGTTACATCGACCGATGAACCTGCAATGGTTGCAACGGCTTTCCGCTTATGATCAGAAAGAAGAACATACCCAACCGAGTCGACCTCGCTGTCATCATGGCTATAACGGGTAATAATACCTTCTGATTCAGAAGATACTGTTTTGGTTATTGAACCAGATGCAACGCCAGTTGCAACAATATTGTATGTCTGTGCAGTGTTCGCACTTAAATCAGAAAACCATTGGGAAGCTGTGTTACTGTTGTCGGCATAAGCGTCGCAAGTTGTAGACGACAAAACACTAGAGCAATAAGTCATGTAGCGGAAGCGATGTGCCAGATCCATCGCGCTTGGCGCCATACGGAAGTAGGAGTACCAGTTGCTGGTCACTGCAATACTGGAAACTGAATCACCGTCGCCAGAAATACTCAGCGCCCAAGGGCCAAAATTTGCACTCCCTCTGTCAGATGCTGTTGCAACCTCTGTAATTGTATAAAACGGATCTTGCGCTGCGACCACACCAGACAGCAATAGAGACAGTAATGCTGCCACTTTAGTTTTATTCATTAACACTATTCCTCGTTCTTCATCGCTTCCAGCTCTTCCCAACGAGCGAAAGCTTGCTCCAAATCGGATTCAGCCTGTTGCAGTGCATCTAATGTTGCTTTAGTACTTTCTACTGGCAAGCTAAAAAAGTCAGGCTGATTAACCTCGGCCTGTAACGCGTTAATCTTGTCTTCTAATTGTTCCAGTCTGGCAGGTAATCCGTCCAGCTCTAACTGCAATTTATACGAAAGTTTACGATTTTTTTTCGTTGTCGTCTGAGTTTCATTTTTACTGACAGACTCTGATACCGTTTTTGCAGCAGCAGCTGAATTAGCTTGTCTGGTCAGATATTGCTCACGTTGATATACCAAATCAGCATAACCACCAACATAAGGCGTGATCCGGCCATCACCTTCAAATAACCAGCTGTGTGTCACTGTATTATCAATAAAACGGCGATCATGGCTGACTAGCAACAGCGTTCCCTGATAATCGGCTAATAACTCTTCCAACAGCTCCAGAGTCTCAATATCGAGGTCATTGGTTGGTTCATCGAGAATCAGCAGGTTACAAGGTTTCAGGAATAATTTCGCCAGTAGCAGCCGATTTTTTTCACCGCCGGAAAGCGCTTTTACCGGTGTCATGGCGCGTTTCGGTTCAAACAGAAAATCCTGTAGATAACCCAGCACATGACGGCGACGCCCGGCAAAGTCGATTTCCTGACGGCCATCGGCGACGTTATCGATCACAGTCTTTTCTGGATCAAGTTGCTGTCGATATTGGTCAAAATAGGCTACTTCCAGCTTGGTTCCGCAGTGCAAATGACCACTGTCTGGTTGTAGATCCCCTAGTAACAGTTTGATCAGAGTGGTTTTACCACAGCCGTTCGGGCCAATCAGCGCAATCTTATCACCGCGCATCACACGAAAATCAAAATTACGAATCAATGACTTGCTGTCAATACTGTAATTGACACCCTCACCTTCGAAGATGATCTTGCCTGATCGAACGGCTTCATCCAGCTGGATTTTTGAAGTCCCCACTTTTTCACGACGATCTGCGCGTTCCATCCGTAACGCTTTAAGTGCCCGGACCCGGCCTTCGTTTCGGGTGCGACGCGCCTTGATGCCCTGGCGGATCCAGACTTCTTCCTGTGCCAGCTTTTTATCAAATTCAGCATTTTTCAGCGCTTCAACCCGCAGCCACTCTTCTTTTCCTTCCAGATAAGCATCATAGTTGCCAGGCCAGGAGGTCAGAATGCCACGATCCAAATCGATAATGCGGGTAGCCATACGCTGAATAAATTCACGGTCATGACTGATAAAAACAATCGCACCTCTGAACTGACGCAGGAAATCTTCCAGCCACGCAATCGAGTCGATATCCAGGTGGTTTGTCGGCTCATCGAGCAACAGCAAATCGGGGTCGTTTACCAGCGCACGCGCTAATGCAACTTTACGCAGCCAGCCACCCGACAGGCTCGACAATGCGGTATCTGGCGACAGCGATAACATGCTGAGGATCTGGTTGATCTTGGTTTCGTATTGCCAGCCCTGTTGCAGATCGAGTTGTTCCTGCAGTTCGCTCATTCGTTTCATGACACGTTCATCATGCGATTCAGCCAACAAAGCTGACTGGTGATGATAGTCAGAGAGCAATTTACCTAATGACGCTACACCATCCGCGACGAAATCAAATACGGTTGCAGATTCAGTCTGCGGTGGATCCTGCTCCAGACGGGCAACTTTCAGATCTTGCAGATGCGTAACCGAACCATCATCCAGCTGGATCTCTTTATTGATCACCTTCATCAGCGTTGATTTACCGGCACCATTGCGACCAACCAGGCAGAGCCGTTCACCCTCTTCAATATGCAAATCAACGTGATCTAATAACGGGGCAGCACTGTAGGACAGATACCCCTGTTGAATAGAAAAAATAGCCATGTTTTATGCTTGTCCGTGTTCGGTTGTTGCGTGACGGATCAGCCAGCAGTTGTGGATCTGCGGGTTACGTGCAAAATCTTTCGGTAAAGTTTTAACACTGATATTTTCCGCAACCAATCCGATTGCCTCAAGGCCGGCAAAATCCATCTTGAAATGTCGTTTGTTGTTTGAGAACACAATCAGGCCATCCGGATTCAGAATATTTTTCAGCATCGTCATCACATCAATATGATCACGCTGTACGTCAAACGTATCTTCCATTCGTTTGGAGTTAGAGAAGGTCGGCGGATCGATAAAAATCAGATCGAAGGTCTGTTCACAGTGACTGAGCCAGTCAAGGCAATCAGCCTGTTCAAATTTGTGCTGCCAGCCAGTCAGACCATTGTGACGCATGTTATCGCGTGCCCAGTTCAGGTAGGTACGTGACATGTCCACCGTTGTGGTAGTTCGCGCACCGCCGAGTCCGGCATGAACAGACGCTGTACCGGTATAAGAGAACAGGTTCAGGAAATCTTTACCTTTTGCCAGTTGACCCAGCATCCGACGGGTATAACGGTGATCCAGGAACAAGCCTGTATCGAGATAATCACGCAGGTTAACCAGAAATTTCGCGTTGTACTCTTTCACTTCGAGCAACTGCCCTTCGGCATTCAGTTTCTGATATTGCGACTCCCCCTTCTGGCGCTCACGCACCTTCAGGATCACGTTTTTACCCGGTACGCCGGTGACTTCGATGGTAGCCTGCATCAGATCGAGCAGACGCTGACGAGCTACATGCTCCGGAATGGTTTTCGGCGGGGCATATTCCTGAATGACCAGATACTCGCCATAGCGATCAATTGCCACGTTGTAATCTGGCAAATCAGCATCATACAAACGATAGGCGTCGATGCCTTCTTGTTTAGCCCACTTATCCAGCGCTTTGATGTTTTTCTTCAGACGGTTGGCAAAATCTTCCGCGACCATTTTCTGTGACGCAACGGAGTTTTCGGCAATAACATAGTTACGCAGCTGACATTCCAGCGCGCCGTTAAACAGGCGGTATTGCTTTTCTGCACGCAGGCGCAGGCAGCTCAGCAATTCTGGTGATGCGGAAAGAATCGTGACCATCCAGCCTTGAAATTGTGTACGCAGGGCATTACCAAGACTTTGATAAAGTTTCAGCAGTTCCGGGAATTCACCAAGACGTTCACCGTATGGTGGGTTGCTGATCAGGAAACCCTTGCTGCCCGGCCATGGATTATTCAGTTTCATTACATCCGCTTGTTCAAAACGGATCAGATCACCCACACCCGCGCGGTTAGCATTCGCTTTTGCACGCTGCAGTACGCGGTTATCCAGATCAAAACCTACAAAGCGTTCCGGTTGCTGTAACGCTTCTTTATGCCCACGTTTGGCTCGTACCGAGGCTTCAGCAAACAGTGTTTGCCAGATTTCCGGCTGATGCTGCAACCATTTTTCAAAACCAAAACGACGGCGCAACAGACCCGGAGCCATATCACAAGCCTGCATCGCAGCTTCAATTAGCAACGTACCGGAACCACACATAGGGTCCAGCAACGGTTCATTCTGCCAGCCACTACGCGCCAATACGGCCGCTGCCAGATTCTCTTTGAGAGGAGCCTCCCCTGTTTCATCTCGGTAGCCGCGCTGATGCAGTGCCGGGCCGGATAAATCCAGAGATACACTTACTGTTTCTCTTTTCCAATGAACCAGTACGCGGGCATCAGGAATTTTCTTATCAACGGATGGTCGAATGCCTGTTCGCTTAGTGAAGCGATCCACAATCGCATCTTTGACTTTCAAGGCACCGTATTGGGTATTGTTAATCGCTTTTGAGGCGCCGGAGAAATCGACCGCAAAGGATTGATCAACCGAGAAATGCGTTTCCCATGGTACATTGAAGCAGCCCAGATAAAGATCCAAGTCGGTATCAGCACGAAATGAAGTTAAAGCCAGTGCGATACGGGAAGCAAAACGACTCCACAAACATGCCCGGTATGCCACCTCAAGTTCACCACTGAACGCCACGCCTGCGACAGTTTCTTTTACGTCAGTCGCGCCCAGTTGGGATAATTCAGCAGCCAGTATAGATTCTAACCCTTTCGGGCATGTTGCAAAAAAGTCAGCCATTCGTCTCTAATTCATCGGAACAAATAAACGCGTATTATAGCTGTGAATTGGTAAAACAGATATGAATTGCAGGCAAGTTACTGTTTGCTAAAAAAGAGAACGAATCGCTAACTTATTGAGCAATTAATAAATAATCGGCAAATAACCCTTGCCATTTGTGACTGCGATCACTAGTATGCGCTCCATTGACGCGGGATGGAGCAGCTTGGTAGCTCGTCGGGCTCATAACCCGAAGGTCGTAGGTTCAAATCCTGCTCCCGCAACCAGATTTCGAAAAGCCACTCATTTGAGTGGCTTTTTCGTTTCTGTTAGCTTGTCTGCATTTCATTTTATTTTGTCTACAGCAAAAACAGACTGTCTGGATCATGTTGTTTGTAATTTCTGAGTGCCTGTTGATGATTCTGGGTTGCATAACAATACTGACAGCCATGCACGCAAGAATTGTAGGCGCCAATATCCACACTTTGCATACACAGACATGCTGATCTCTGATTTTTATCTTTCTGTAGTGGTAAATTCAGATGAAAAAGTGTCTCAATTAAAATTGCATCAATACATGCCCCATGAAGAATATCTTTTTCTGGAATGACCGCTTTTTCTGAGCAAGTTCTGATCGTCATACCATTTCTCACAGCAATCTCAGCTAATGCAGCACATAACCGGATGTAGTCCTCATAACGCTGAACTATATCCAGGGCGTGTAATACTCCGGCATGTAACAGATTATTTTATGTCTTCTTATAAAAATCAGCAAAACTGATGACAACGCGCATAGTATATCCGGCCAGTAAGCCAGCAATCTTCGAAAACAACCGGATATGCTCGTCAACCGGAAGCAAATCACATAGCAATATAGGGTCATAACGCCAAATCACTTTTTCTTTTCCAATCTGTTCCGATAACCGGATAAACCGCTCAATGGCTTTTAACGGATGTAAGGTTGCCGTTTCCAATGTCCGCGGATAACCAGTGATCGTGTAGTGGAAATAATAGCGATACCCCATATCATCCAGCAATTTCAGGTGTGGTTGTAATGGTGCCGAATTCCGTGTCCAGAATACGATGACATCAACATCTTCAGGTAGTAATGATATCTGCCGGGTCTGATGATAGTTGAACGGATTTCGTGTCATCACTGATCCAGCCTTGATCCGATTCATAAACCAAGCTGAATAAAAAGCCGGAATATCTGTCCGTCGGCTGGCGCTGATGATCATAATTATCGTTGTGAACGTCGCTGATTCAGTTCTGCCGCCGCATTCTGGCCGCGAACAGCCTGAGCCAATTCTTTCGGTACAATAGTCATGCCAATTGGCGCCAATGCAATACCAGCCAGTTTCAGATGCTGAATCGCAAACGGTATACCAATGATAGTGACAAAACAGGCCACCGCGGAGCAAAGATGGCCAATCGCCAGCCAGATCCCTGCCAACAAAAACCAGATCACATTGCCAATCAAGCCTAAAGCACCAGTGCCAATATCCTCTTTCAGATACAGATCCTTACGGCTAACAGCCTCTTTCCCAAACGGAAAAAAAGAAAACTGGCCTATAACAAAACAAGCTTTTGCCCATGGAATACCCACAATTGTGATTAATGCCAGAAAACCAGCTAACCACCAGCCTAAACCCATCAACACGCCCCCAAAAACAAACCAGATGATATTGCCAAGTACGCGCATCTTATTCTCCAAAACTGTACACAAAGTCTGTTCAATCAAATTTAGCGTCAATTCATGGCATAATACAGAGATTCAGTTACTGAAAATTCCATCCATGTCTGTTTCGTATAACATCCCAGCAGCACAAAACCAGTTCGAGTTTGAAATCAAACGCAGTCAATTCATCAGTTACGCCGCTCAAGCACGTAATAGGATGGAGGCAGATCTTTTTATCCGTAAAATTCGTGCATTACATCCACAGGCTCGTCATGTCTGCTGGGCTTATATTGCCGGAGCACCGAATACCACCGAAATGTCAATGAGTGATGATGGTGAACCCAGCGGTACTGCCGGACGACCGATGCTCAAAATTTTGCAGCACAGTGGTATAAGTGAAATTGCGGTGGCTGTAGTGAGATACTATGGTGGCATTAAGCTGGGTACCGGCGGATTGCAACGGGCTTATTCTGATGCCGTTATCGGTGTTCTGAGGGATATTCCAATAAAATTGAAAGTACCCCGGACTTGGATTGAAATAACGTATGACTATGCATTGGAATCACAAATACGCCATGTATTAAGCCGTTATGATTCTGACAATGAGCAACTGACTTACAGTACGCATGTCTCCATGATATTGCAGATTGCCACTTTTCAGCTGGAGACCTTCAAAACGGAACTCACGAATCATTGTTCAGGTGCAGTAAAAATCAATGAGCGGAGCAAATGAAAATCAATAAAACTGAGCAACATTGATACCATATTCATTATGGTCAACGGCACATTCTATCTCTTCGGTTGTAACGTTCGATAAATCAATAGTTTCAACATTCAAATAACATGTGCTTGCCACACTATAAATAATTTTCACCACTGGTTTTAATGGCGATTCTTCATTTCGTTCAATCACTAATGCCAGTTTGTTGCTTTTAAGTTTAACGAGTGTTCCGACAGGATAAACCCCCATGCACTTAATAAATTTTTTTACCAGTATCGGATCAAATTGGGTACCCGCACCCTCAAGTAAAATACGAAAAGCAGTGGTAGAAGGCATTCCTTTTTTATAACAGCGATCAGCGGTTAAGGCGTCATAAACATCTACGATTGTACTGACTCTTGATATCAGACAGAGTTCATCCCCTTTTAGCCCGTTAGGGTAACCTAAACCATCAAGTCGTTCGTGATGATTCGCGGCTACTGTCCGCATAACCTCTGAAATTCCTTCCGATTTATCAAGGAACTGAATCCCATATTTGACATGACGTTTCATGATTTCAAATTCGTCAAAAGTAAGCTTACCCGGCTTATGCAAAATTTCGTCAGGTATCATAATTTTGCCAGTATCATGTAATAAACCGCCGACTAATAACTCTTTAATCACTAAACGCGATAAGCCTAAATATCGCCCGAAGTTAGCTAGTAACATTCCAACATTCAAAGAGTGTTTCATTAGATATGTATCTTTCTCTCTTATGCGTGAAAGATAGATCATGGCATCCGGATTTTTAAAAATAGAATCAACTAATTCATCGGCCATTTCTTCCAATGGCGCAATATCAACCGTTTCTCCATTTTTCAATGAGTCCAGAAGTTTAGTTTGTAGCAACTTAGCTTCTGCATACAATTTTTTTGTATGCTGTCTTTGCTCATGGGCTTCATCCGCAGTTAACTCTGTCTGTTCAGGTTCATCAACTGGCGCAAGATTAGATTCCGGATTTTCTAATAACGCTTCTGTCTGATGTTTACTACGGGATAGATCAATCCGGACTTCCTCAACTCCGATAGAACGCAGTGCACGGAAAGTCGCTTCGCTGGAAATCAGTCCGGGTTTGAAATGAATGTCGTTTTTAGGTTTTGTCACAGCAACTACGAACATACCTAATTTGATGTCACGAATAGATACATGCTGAAAATTTTCAACTCTGGACTGTGCTGTTGACATACCAAACCTTGCGAACAACTTAATTGACCCGAATTCAGATAATAAGTGCGACAGTCATGGATTGGCGTAGAGGGGAAGCCAGCTGCTGAAGGTGGTATGCTCTTCTCGCCAAAGAAATAAGCAGAATTA
>SSEX01000027.1 GCA_008015085.1 Tolumonas sp.
GCCCTGAATGTGCTCACGAATGGCCGCAACATGCTGAAGAAACCGCTGAAGAAGTGAAAGTAATTCGTGATGCCGTCGGTAAGGAACTGAAAGATGGTGATACCGTAACCGTGATTAAAGACCTGAAAGTGAAAGGTTCCTCACTGGTAGTCAAAATCGGCACTAAAGTGAAAAACATCCGTCTGGTCGATGGCGACCACGATATCGATTGTAAAATCGACGGTATCGGAGCCATGGGTCTGAAATCTGAATTCGTTAAAAAAGTATAATTGCATACAGCCGGATGCACGTTATCCGGCTTACACACCCCCTTCTTTTTCCCGCCGGAAATTAATGTGACTAATAATGATATTCTGCGTCGCCTTCGCTACGTATTCAGTTTCAACGATACCCAAATGATTCAGATTTTTGCGCTGGCAAGCTGGGAGATCACCACTACTGATTTGCATGGCTGGCTGAAACATGAAGAAGAACCTGGATATGTCCGCTGTGATGATATGAGCTTCAACTGCTTTCTGAATGGTTTGATCATTCACCGTCGCGGCCCTAAAGAAGGTGAAACACCAAAACCGGAACGCGCCGCTATCACGAACAATCAGATTTTCAGAAAACTGAAAATTGCGCTCGATTTTCGCGATGAAGATATTTTAGAGGCGATGACACTGGCTGATTTCAAAATGAGTAAACATGAACTCAGCGCCTTCTTCCGGAAGCCGGACCATAAAAATTACCGGGAATGTAAAGATCAGGTGCTGCGCTATTTTCTCAAAGGTATTCAGCTGAAATACCGCCCAGGAATTTCAGAAACGGCAGCGAGTAAAGCAACCAAACAACCGCTCGTCGCCAAGAAAAACTCCCCTTGGGATTCGGTCAAAAAATAATCCGCATCCAGAGCCTTTATTCCATTCTGAAAGTGCTCTGGTATCTGACCTTAAAAATCTCACTGAACATCATGTTGTCTATACTGACAACATGAGCCGTCGTCCCGTCATAATGCAAACCTCAGATACCCGGAAAAATAGCATGCGTAGACAAATCATAGTGATGGGTATCATACTAACAATTGCATCTCTGAGCTGGCTTGCTCTGAAGCCGGGCGGAGATCTTACCCGCTATCAAAATTATTACGTGGCAGAGAAGCCATCCCGCTTGCCAAATCAATTGCGCATCACGTTCCTCGGTGCATCATCATTACTGTTAGATGATGGTGAAACACAATTGATGATCGATGGTTTTTTCTCCCGTTATCCCCTATGGCAGGTCGCTCTAACACCTCTGACAACAAATGCGGCAGCGGTTGATCATGTGCTGCAACGTTTGCAGGTTAACCGACTTCAAGGCCTGTTTGTCAGCCATTCGCATTATGACCATGCGTTTGACAGCGCTTATATTGCAAAGCATACCGGAGCGATGCTTTACGGTTCTGAATCCACGCTGAATATAGGTAAAGGAGCCGGATTACCCGATTCCCGCATGCAGCTTTATCACCCTGCTGAAGAACTAAAAATCGGCAAATTCAGCATTACCGTGTTTCCGTCTGCCCATACCGCACCGCTATTTGCTGTAAATAATGATATTGGTGAACACATCTCTGCCCCACTGTCACAACCAGCCAGATATTTCAGATACAAGGAAGGCGGCTCTTATGATTTTCTCATCCGGCATGGAGCACAGCGGATATTTATCAAACCTGATGCTAATTATCTGCCCGGCGCATTAGATCATGTGAAAGCCGATATTTTGTTTCTCGGCATCGCTACACTAGGTCATCAATCAGAGTCATTCCAGCAAGCCTTTTACTCGGAAACCGTCAGCAAACTCTCTCCCCGGCTCCTGATCCCCATTCATTGGGATAATTTCTTCGAACCTCTGACACCAAAGTTAACTGCTCTGCCCTGGCTTATTGATGACCTGGATCTGAGTTTGGATTTTCTGATCCACCGGACAGCAGCTGACCATATTCAGTTTCAGATTTTACAGGGATATCAGAGCTTAGTTGTTGATTCTTCCGGGCTGCCAGCTACAGATTTACGAGCTGCAGGAGAGCATTGAGCATCCTGCTTTCTGTTTCGCCCAGTCAGGCCGTTTCTCTGCATATGAAGCCCATTCAGGCCGCTCTTGATAAGGTTCTCGCATCACCTGCATCAATGTCTGCAAGGGTTGATAATCACCAGTAGTAGCCGCATCAATCGCCTGTTGCGCCAGATAATTTCGCAGGACATAACACGGATTCGTGCGGTTCATTACCGCTTTGCGTTCCTCAATATCAAACGGTGCAGTCATCACCCGCTGACAATATTGTGCAAACCACGCATCCCAACGTTCACGATAATGTTTCATCTTAACCGAGTCATAGAAAGCAGGTCGTAAAACGGATAAATCCGGTGCGGATACATCTAGATCCGCCAGATGACGGAAGAAAATGGTCATATCCACTTCCGATTCAGTCATCAGTGCAAATAACTGGTCGACCATCGAACTATCTGATTCATGCCAACCAGTTAAGCCCAGTTTAGCTGCCAGCATATCGCCCATCGCCTGAGCGAAAGTCTGATCAAACTGTGCTAAGCCATCAGAGAGCATCGAATGATCGGTTATCACCGTGCCCAATGCTTCTGCCAATCGCTGCAGATTCCAGCGTGCAATCGCGGGTTGGCGGCCAAAGCAGTAACGCAGTCCTTCGGCATCGGTGGTGTTGGGTGTCCAGTGCAGGTCAAAATTATCAATCCAACCATACGGGCCATAATCGATAGTCAGACCCAGTATCGACATGTTGTCGGTGTTCATGACACCATGCACGAAGCCAACCCGTGTCCACTCGACCATCAGTTTTGCCGTCGTCGTACAGATCTCACGAAACCACTGCATTCGTCGCTGTTCGGCTGGTGAAGCGGATAAATGTGGGAAATCACGATCGATGGTGAAATCAATCAGCTGATTCAGTAAGGCAAGTTCACCTCGCATCGCCGGCAATTGAAAATGGCCGAAACGAATAAAGGACGGAGCAACCCGGCAGACAATCGCTCCCGGCTCCTGCTGTGGATGACCGTCATAAAACATATCCCGCCAGATCTGCTCACCGGTCAGCACCAGACTCAAGGCCC
Source organism: Tolumonas sp. (assembly GCA_008015085.1). Taxonomy (GTDB): domain Bacteria; phylum Pseudomonadota; class Gammaproteobacteria; order Enterobacterales; family Aeromonadaceae; genus Tolumonas. The sequence continues at coordinate 3,105 of SSEX01000027.1, forward strand.
GAGTCGTCGGCACTCCCAGATGGAACATGGCCTCACTGCACAAAAATTCGCGGATAGAAGAACGCAGCACCGCTTTACCATCACCCCGACGAGAATAAGGGGTTTTCCCTGCTCCCTTCAACTGTAACTCCCACCGCTGATCATGGTGGATAAGCTCGCCAAGACTGATGGCCCGACCATCACCCAATTGTCCTGCCCACTGGCCAAATTGGTGACCACCGTAGCAGGTTGCAAAAGGAGTCATTCCGGTCAGCAATGCATTACCCGATAATGCACCTAACCAGTCTGGCTGCATCAGTCTGTCTGTTGAGATCCCTAATAACTCAGCCAATTCAGCGGAATATGCGATAAGTTGTGGCGAGCAAACCGGTTGTGGAGTGACCGTACTCCACAAAGCACCCAGTACCTGCCGGGGCTGATTTAGTGTTAATGGATCACCAGGCAATTCATTAATAAAGCGATTATCAAAATAGTAAGCAGTCATACCCTGGCAGCAAATTGCAGGAAAAATGAATACTTAGCTATACGAATATCCACCAAGAGCGATCACTTTACGCGATAAATCACACTATTACTCCGTCGGACTAAGTGGTCGATGACAATCCTAGTTGTTGCGATTAAAGCACAAAATAACGCAATTTAATTTCAAAAAATAGCGAATTTACGAGATTTTTCATCAAAAATATCGCAAGGCATGCAAGAGGTGTTTGACAAGAATAAATAAAAAGCGTACACATAATCTAACCGTTCAAAAAGGACACGTTTATGCGCTTAGTTTCTCTGCTCCTACTTCTTCTTATCGCGGACTTTCGCGCGGGAATGTAGCAGCCGAAATTGAGGCCAGAACATAAAAACCCGCGCATACCGCGCGGGTTTTTTTATACCGCCAGCGCACTAAACCAGAAACCGAGGATAAAGATATGTCAGATCGCGTCATCATATTCGATACCACTTTGCGGGATGGTGAACAGGCATTACCAGCCAGCTTAACTGTACGTGAAAAATTGCAGATCGCGCTGGCGCTGGAGCGTCTGGGTGTTGACGTGATGGAAGTCGGTTTCCCGGTATCTTCCCCTGGTGATTTTGAATCGGTACAGACCATCGCCCGTCAGATCAAAAACAGCCGCGTCTGTGCCTTGTCGCGCGCGTTGCAAAAAGATATCGACGCGGCAGCAGAAGCACTGAAAGTCGCCGATCAGTTCCGTATTCACACCTTCTTGCCTACCTCCACCATTCATGTGGAAAACAAGCTGAAGAAAAGTTTTGAAGACGTGTTGGAAATGGGTGTGAATGCAGTGAAATACGCGCGTCGCTTTACCGATGACGTGGAATTTTCCTGTGAAGATGCCGGCCGCACTCCGATCGATAATTTGTGCCGGATGGTCGAAGCCGCAATCAATGCTGGCGCTCGAACTATCAACATTCCGGACACCGTCGGTTACACCATTCCGACTGAATTCAGCGGCATCATTCACACCTTGTTTAACCGTGTACCCAACATTGATAAAGCAATCATCTCAGTACACTGCCACGATGATTTAGGTTTATCTGTTGCCAACTCCATTGGTGCCGTACAGATGGGCGCCCGTCAGATCGAATGTACTATCAACGGTATCGGTGAGCGTGCCGGTAATACCTCGTTGGAAGAAGTCGCGATGATCCTGAAAACCCGTCAGGATCTGATTGGTGTGCACACCAACATCAAACATCAGGAAATTCATCGTACCAGCCAGTTGGTCAGCCAGTTGTGCAACATGCCGGTACAGCCGAACAAGGCCATTGTTGGTGCCAATGCCTTCTCGCACAGTTCCGGTATCCATCAGGATGGCGTACTGAAAGCGAAGAACACCTACGAAATCATCACACCAGAAAGCGTGGGTCTGAATCAAAACACTTTGAACCTGACATCCCGTTCTGGTCGTCATGTCATCAAGCACCGTCTGGCTTTGCTGGGTTACGCCGAAGGCTCTTATGATTTGGATCAGATTTATACCAGCTTCCTGCAATTGGCGGATAAAAAAGGCCAGGTCTTCGATTATGATTTGGAAGCCTTGTTGTTCTTCTCTCAGATCCAGGAAGAGCCGGAACACTTCAAACTGAACTACCTGAGCGTGCAATCGGGTGGCAGCGTGATGGCGACCGCCAGCGTGCGCATGCAGATTGGCGACGAAGAAGTGACCGAAGCGGCGACTGGTAACGGCCCGGTAGATGCCGTGTATCAATGCATTAACCGTATTACTGGCTATGAAATCAATATCAGTAAATACGATCTGAAGAGCAAGGGCATTGGTAAAGATGCATTGGGTCAGGTTGATATCGTGGCAGAATTCCAAGGCCGTAAGTTCCATGGTATGGGTCTGGCAACCGACATCGTCGAATCATCAGCGCAAGCCTTGGTGCATGTGATCAAC
>SSEX01000110.1 GCA_008015085.1 Tolumonas sp.
AACGATTTTGCTGAAGACGATATGTGGGATATTTACATTTCCCGTCCACAAAGTGGCCCTGTTCCATCACGGATCCGCATTGTCTACGATACATTGGTCACTCACTTTTCTGATCCTGACTTTTTTCCTACAGGCTTTACTTTACCGGAACAGGGAACAGCATCAATAAACCATTAAACCTCATCATACGGATGAGGCTTTGTATGCCATCAATCTGACAACAAATGCCAATACAGCGGCCACCGAAGCAAGCAATGTAACAACAGGCCAGCCAAATAAGGCATAACCTTGGCTTCCCAGGAAGCCACCGGTAGACATGCCAATAAAGACAGAAACCACCAGAACTGCATTCAGCCGACTCAGCGCGGAAGGATCAACTTTGTAAATAATAGACTGATGAGAAACGAACGTAGCCTGTATACCCATATCAAACAAAATGGTAGTGATAACCAGCACAGTCAGAACCACATTATTTGATACGTTCAATACAGAGGCTAAAAACATCAGAAAGAAAGAGATGGCAACGGTTGATGAGCCGACTAGCGTAACTTTATTGGCGCCAATGCGGTCGGCAAATTTACCGAACACCGGTGCCATTCCCGCCCCTAACGCACCCGCGATACCGAATAGTCCGGCAACAGTACTGCCAAGCTGAAATGGTGGATCAAACAACATAACGGCCAGCGTTGACCAGAAAGCACTGAAAGCGACACCTAACAAGCCTTGAGACAGAGCTGCTTTTCGCAAAACAGAAGAACGTTTAACCAAACTGAACAATGAAAATATCAGCGTACGGTAAGGTAAAGACACTGATGGAACAAACGTTGGCAATACAGACCGTAGAATCAGCACAGCGATGAGAACCAGTATTGCAGCTAAAATATAAATTGCGCGCCAGCTAAACCATTCCGCCAGAAATCCGCTTGCTACACGCGATAACAGCACCCCCAGTAGTAACCCGGTCAGTATTTTCCCTACAGTTCTTCCTCGTTGATCAGGGTCAGATAACGCCGCCGCCGTAGGAATAATATCCTGAGCTAACGTAGCCAGAAGACCAGTAACAAAACTGGCAATACAAAGATAAAAAATGGATGACGAAAGCGATGTAATCACTAACGCCATCATTAGCATTAATCCTTTGATAGTGATGAGCTTTCGTCGGTCATAGCAATCTCCCAGCGGAGTCAGCAAGAACATACCCAGTGCATAACCAAGCTGAGTCAGTGTTGGAATATAACCAACTTCCCGGCTTCCGGCATGTAGCTCACTCTTCAATAAACCCAATAGTGGCTGACAATAATATAGCGATGCCACGGCTAGCCCTGCTGTCATTGCCAGCAAAAATGTTAATTTTGGAGTGAGCTTTTGCTCATATATGGCTACCGGGGCGGATGAGGTCATAGACATAAGAAAAGCATGATGAATAATTAAGTTATAGCAGCATTATTCATCAGCCATCATTGAGCAATTATTCGGCTTCCTGATTTTTAAAATTCCATAAATAGGAATTCTCCTTTCTTTCGGAATGCGTGCATTATGAGTGCGACCCAAGCTATGCACTGTATTCGGCATGTTAAAGTCAGATCAATAAAACTGGATCAACACTATGCTCAGAGCAAACGACACAACCCAATCTCTCGGTCGCACCAACAAGGTTTACATCAAAATGCTGACTTTATTTCTTTCAGTCATCAGTATGATGGTTGTCTTTGGCTATTTTTATCTGAGACAACCGCAGTTTGCTCAACTGTCTGATAATGTTTCATTTGATTCTCCTCATTTCACTGAAGCGACTGATTCAGGTGCTTTTGAAAATCAGATCGCGACTCCGGTCATGACGAGCTCACAAGATAAAAGCCGAATTGCGTCTATCTTTCAGTTCCTGTTTGCAAAAGATGAAAATGCGATTCCGGCAAACCCTTTACCTTCCGTAAAAACGGATTTATTGCATTTAAACAAAGCAGAAAACCTGATCGTCTGGATGGGACACGCCAGCTATTTTATTCAGGTCGATGGTCTGCGTTTTTTAATCGACCCGGTATTCAGCGAAAATGCCTCTCCGGTACCGGCCACTAACCGGGCATTTAAAGGCAGTAATATCTACAGCGCTGACGACATCCCGGAAATCGATTACCTGTTGATCACGCATGACCACTGGGATCATCTCGATTATCCCACCGTGATGGCGTTACAACCAAAGATCAAAAACGTCGTAGCCCCTCTGGGTGTGGGTACCTATTTCGAGCAATGGGGATTTGATAAATCACGCATCCATCAGGGCGACTGGAATGAAGTCATCTCTGGCCCGAATGATTTACAGATCCACATCCTCCCGGCTCGTCATTTTTCAGGCCGATTGCTGACCCGTAATAAAACACTGTGGGGTTCATTTGCACTGATCACCCCGCATCATCGCTATTATCTGGGCGGTGACAGCGGTTATGGTCCTCACTACAAAGAGATCGGACAGCGATTCGGTCGATTTGATTTAGCCATTCTGGAATGTGGCCAGTATAACCAGGACTGGAAATATATACATATGATGCCAGAGGAAACCGCACTGGCGGCCAAAGACCTCCACGCCAGTGCACTGTTACCGTCACATAACAGTAAATTCAAGCTGTCGCATCATGCCTGGAATGATCCACTCAATCGGGTTAGTGCTGCCAGCCAGAACCAAGCCTATCGTCTGATGACTCCGATGATTGGTGAAAAAATCGAGTCAGATAATGCTCACCAGCATTTTCAACGCTGGTGGGACTAAGGGATTATTATTCCAATAAACGGAATACTGAAATCAGATTTCACTGCTTTTTATCTTTTGGATAAGCCTGAATAATGGATCCATCAGGTTTATTTCTCCGCTCACAGAGTAAAGGAAACACAATGAATAATTTCAGTTATCGCAATACGACCCAGATCCACTTCGGCAAAGGACAAATCGCCAAAATTAAAGATGAAGTACCTGCAGATGCACGCGTACTGATCACCTATGGTGGTGGCAGTATCAAGAAAAATGGCGTTTTTGATCAGGTTGCTCAGGCATTGGATGGCGTATCTTTCATCGAATTCGGTGGCATCGAAGCTAACCCTCACTTTGAAACACTGATGAAAGCAGTAGAAATTGTTAAAAAAGAGAACATCAATTTCATTCTGGCCGTTGGTGGTGGCTCTGTCATTGACGGTAGTAAATTTATTGCTGCGGCTGCACGTTATCCAAATGATCCATGGGAAATCATTCAGACTTACGGTGCCAAAGTGACCGCAGCAGTGCCGCTAGGTTGTGTACTGACACTGGCAGCAACCGGTTCAGAAATGAACAATGGCGCGGTAATTACTAAAGCGGCTACGCAGGACAAACTGTTCTTCTTCTCTGAGCATGTGCAGCCTCGTTTCTCAGTGCTGGACCCGGAAACCACTTTCAGCCTGCCGGCTCGTCAGACCGGAAACGGTGTTGTTGATAGCTTTGTGCATGTGGTTGAGCAATATGTCACTTATCCGGTGAATGCCAAAGTACAGGATCGCTTCGCAGAAGGTTTGATTCTGAATCTGCTGGAAGATGGCCCGAAAGCACTGGCTAACCCAACCGATTATGATGTTCGCGCTAACCTGATGTGGACAGCAACCATGGCGCTGAACGGTCTGATCGCAACCGGTGTACCTGCAGACTGGGCTACCCATTTGATTGGACAGGAAATTACCGGCCTGTATGGTCTGGATCATGGGCAGACTCTGGCTGTTGTATTGCCAGCCGTATGGATCTACAAGAAAGAGCAGAAGAAAGGCAAATTACTGCAATATGCTGAGCGTATCTGGGGGCTGACCGATGGTGATGACGACAGTCGTATTACCGCGGCAATTGAAAACACCCGCACCTTCTTCGAAAAAATGGGCGTACCTACCCGGTTAAGTGCTTACGGTCTCGATGAATCTGTTATTCCGGCGGTCATGCAAAAGCTGGAACAGCATGGTCATACCCAGCTGGGCGAACATGCCGATATTACGCCTGCAGATGTCAAAGAAATCTTAAAACTGGCTCTGTAATCATAAAGCCAAAAAGAGACAGAAAATTCTGTCTCTTTTTACTTTCGCCAGTAAAACTCGGTTACTCTACCGGTTCACTCACAAAGGCAATTTTACTCACCCCGGAACGGGACGATAGCGCCATCACGTCGGCTACCTTCCCATAATCAAGATCCCGATCCGCATGTATATGTAATTCTGGAACCGGTTGTTGCTTGGCTGCTTCCAGCAGACGATCATCCAGTTGATCGCGGGATACGAGTTCGCCATTCCAGAACATCTCCCCGCTTACTTTTATTGCCAGTTTGATATCATCCTTCCTGATATCTTCCGGTGAACTGCTGGCCTGGGGTAAATCAACTTTGACAGCATTACTAAGTAGTGGTGCGGTGATCATAAACACGATCAATAAAACCAGCATGACGTCGATCAGTGGGATCATGTTGATTTCGCTTTGTGGCTGCCCCTCACTATCTCCGGATAATTTGCCAAAAGCCATTAAATCTCTCCCGCCTGCAATTCATTGATCTGCTTAAGAGCCGTGGTTTCTTCCGGTGTTTTCACCGAGGCAGGCGTTTTACCTGTGCTTAGCAAGGCAAAAACATCATGAGCAAAGCCATCTATTTCAGCCAGATACACCCGGTTAAGACGTACAAACAGGTTGTAGGCCAGCACTGCAGGCAATGCAACGGCAAGCCCAAAAGCTGTCATGATCAATGCCTCACCTACCGGCCCGGCGACTTTATCCAATGTGCTCTGTCCGGAAACGCTGATCCCGATCAGTGCGTTATAAATGCCCCATACCGTACCAAACAACCCCACGAACGGTGCAGCAGAACCGACCGATGCGAGTAAAGTCAGCCCGGATTCCAGTCGTAATGTGCTGCGAGTCATCGAACGGCGTAACGCTCGTAAAATAAATTCATCATGCGAACCCATCTCGATTACCCCCTGCTCTGGGTTATGGATCTGCCGAGCTGCATGCAATCCACTCAGTAACAACTCCTTACAAGGGTCTGTTCTGGTTTGTGGCAATATCTGTTTCTCAACTTGTTTCAGGTTACGGCATTGCCAGAACGCCGATAAGAATTCGCGGGTATCACGCCGGGTTTTCCAGCTTTGCCATACTTTCAATAGAATCCAATACCAAGTTGCGACTGACATAATGAGTAATAAAACAGCCGGAATTAACCCAACACCAGAAGTCTGGTCAATCAGATGAGCCAATCCCATTTCAGTAATTTCTTGTGAAGTTTCCACGGCTATCAGCTCCTTAATCTGAAAGAAACGGGTACGATCACCCAACCAGCAATAGAAGTATTGGCCTGTCTGGCCGGAACAAAACTCCACTGCTCAACAGCAGCAATAGCAGCCTCATCAAGTCGGGTAAACCCGCTGCTTTTAAACAGTGCAACAGAAATCGCCTTGCCTTCAGCAGATACATGCACCTTCAGTTTTACTGTCCCTTCTTCTTCCAGCATACGTGACCGGCGTGGGTAGACAGGAGACGGATTAGATAAATACGCAGCACTGAATTTAGGTGCTTCGACCGGAATCGCTTGCTGAGGTGCTTGTTGTTTGACTGGTTGGCTGACAACAGTCTGCTG
>SSEX01000132.1 GCA_008015085.1 Tolumonas sp.
AACCAATTCATGTACTCCCAGCACTGGTCTTCCCCCCCCAAACTTTGTACAATCCGCGCCCTTCACACAAGGTTACTGAGGCATTCATGAGCGAAAATAAAGTTAATCTGCTGGATTTTGATCGTAAGGCATTACGTGCATTTTTTGCCGATGAATTAGGTGAAAAGGCGTTCCGTGCTGATCAGATCATGAAGTGGATCTACCATTTTGGCTGTGATGATTTTTCACAGATGACTAATGTGAACAAGGTATTACGCGAAAAATTATCTCAGATCGCTGAGATCAAAGCGCCGGCTATCAGTCGTGAACAACGCTCAACGGATGGTACTATCAAATGGGCCATGCTGGTGGGCGATCAGGAAGTAGAAACTGTGTATATTCCTGAAGCTGATCGAGCCACACTGTGTGTATCATCGCAGGTAGGTTGTGCATTGGAATGTAAATTTTGTTCTACCGCACAGCAGGGCTTTAACCGGAATCTGAAAGTCTCTGAAATCATTGGACAGGTCTGGCGAGCAGCGCAGGTTGTGGGGTTCTCTAAAGAGACTGGTAAACGTCCGATCACCAACGTCGTTATGATGGGGATGGGAGAACCATTGCTGAATCTGGCAAATGTTGTTCCGGCCATGGATCTGATGATGGATGATTTTGGTTTTGGTCTTTCTAAGCGCCGGGTCACAATCTCTACATCCGGGGTGGTTCCTGCGCTGGATAAACTCGGTGACATGATTGATGTCGCGTTGGCAATTTCACTGCATGCCCCAAATGATAAGCTTCGTTCAGAGATCATGCCGATCAATGACAAATATAATATTCAGGAATTCCTGGCCTCTGTACGGGGTTATCTCAGCAAATCCAATGCTAATCAGGGGCGGGTAACCGTTGAATATGTCCTGCTGGATCATATCAATGATGACATGCAACATGCGCATGAGCTGGCTGAGTTACTAAAAGATACACCGAGCAAAATCAACCTGATTCCGTTTAATCCATTCCCTGGGAATCCATACGGAAAACCGAGTAACAGCCGTATCGATCGATTCTCTAAAGTGTTGATGGAATATGGCTATACCGTCATTGTCCGAAAAACCCGTGGCGATGATATTGATGCTGCCTGTGGCCAGCTGGTTGGTGATGTAATCGACAGAACGAAACGAACCATGAAAAAACGGATGCAAGAGCAGGAGATTTCCGTCAAAATGCTTTGAAATCCAGTTCGTTAATGTACTGAGACATGAAAAGACATCTACCTCTTATCTGGACAGCATTAATTGCGCTGTCCGGATGCGTCACCGAAACTACAATTATTGGCAAGAATTCTGAGCGACAGGAGAATTCTATTGATAATGCCAATGCCTCTAAAACACGAGTTGAGCTTGGTATGGGCTACCTGAATAAAGGTCAGATGGCACCAGCAAAGTATAACTTTGAAAAAGCAATTGAAATGGCGCCTAACAACGCTGAAGCCTACCTGGCAATGGCTTATTACTATCAGACAGTTGGCGATAAAGATTCTGCTGAAGAAACTTATAAGACATTACTTTCAGGACACGGTAATGATCCTGATGTTCTGAACAATTACGGTGCGTTTCTTTGTCGAAACCGTAATTATGCTGAAGCCGATGACATGTTCATGCGTGCGGTCGCTCAGCCTCGTTATCTGAAAATGGATGACAGCTATGAAAATGCTGGCATATGTGCTTTGCAATCAGGACAAAAAGTGAAAGCGATTGAATACTATCGCAAGGCACTTAGCTACAACCCCAATAAAGTCAGATTGTTACTAGATTTAGCAAAGATAGCTTTAGATGACCATAAGGCAACAGAAGCAGAGTCCTGGCTAAATGCCTACCGTGAAAAAGCGGGTGATTCAGCGCAGAGTTTATGGTTGAGTCTTCGTGCCGCACAGGCATTAGGCCGGATCGCGGATACACATGTATACGGTCAGGCGTTAGTTCAGCAATTCCCATCTTCGACTCAAGCAAAAAGATATCAGAACAATGACTACTGAACAGAGCAATGAAAATACCCGGCAAACACCGGGGTTATTACTCAGAATGGCCCGCGAGCACAAGGGGTTAAGTCAGCATGATGTTGCTCACCGACTTAATTTGCGAGTCTCATTAATTCGCGATATTGAACAGGATCGTTTCGATCAAAAAACCGCCAGCACCTTCACCCGCGGTTATTTGAAGACCTATGCGCGTTTTGTCGGTGCGGATGAACAAGCAGTTTTAGCTGCATACGACAGTCTGGGGTTGAATGATAAGAAATACAGTGAGATGTATAGTTTTTCTGGTCGCACCCAGCGTGAAGCGAGTGAACATCGTGTGCGTATCATTTCCTGGGGGATTTGTATCGCACTGGCCGGAGTAGGAGCTACTTGGTGGTGGTTACAGCCTGCGGAAGACCCGATTCCAACCAGTATCAATGAAGCTGGCCAGCTGGTAGTTAAAGCTGCCACTGAGTCGGCTCCGGCTGTCCAGCCGTCAGAAAATGTTACACCGGCTCCAATCCCGGTATCTTCTGCGATAGCTACTGCTACGTCAGTGTCAGGAGCAGAAACAACATCTGATGGATTGCCCGCTGCCGAGAGTGAAGCTGGTAATACCGCAGAGGGTAATGATATTGAAGGGCAGGCGGCAACCGTCCTTTCTGATGCAGCAGCAGAATCCGGTGGTCAGGAACAGGATGCAGCGCCAGTGGTTCCCGCAACAGAGATGCCAGCAAGTAATACATCGTCTGCAGCCTCAACAGTATCTGCTGCTGTTACAACTGCGAGTGAGGTAGATCCTGCTGTTGCTCTGCAACTGAACTTTACTGCAACATGCTGGTTGAAAATTACAGATGCCACAGGTAAATCTTTGCTGGAAGGCACTAAAAACAGTGGCGATAAAGTTAACCTGAGCGGAAAAGAGCCATTTAGTCTTACTATTGGTGCGCCAAGAGCGGTCTCAATCTATTTTCACGGACAAGCTGTCGATATGTCGTCTTATATCCGACAAGGTGTTGTTGCCCGTTATAAGTTACCTCTGAAGAACTAAGCCATGAGTCAACACGTTTCTCCTATCAAACGCCGGATCAGTAAGCAGATCATGGTGGGTAATGTTCCGGTCGGTGGGAATGCACCGGTATCGGTTCAGTCTATGACGAATACATTGACGACAGATGTTGCTGCAACAGTCGCACAGATTCAGTCTTTGCAGCGTGTTGGAGCTGATATTGTCCGGGTTTCTGTTCCAACCATGGATGCAGCCGAAGCTTTTAAATTGATTCGGCAGCAGGTCACTATTCCGCTGGTAGCAGATATTCATTTTGATTATCGGATTGCACTAAAAGTTGCTGAATATGGTGTTGATTGTTTGCGGATAAATCCTGGTAACATCGGGAAAGAAGACCGTATCAGGTCAGTGGTTGATTGTGCGCGTGATTTGAATATCCCTATCCGGATTGGTGTGAATGGTGGTTCGTTAGAAAAAGATCTGATGGACAAATATGGCGAACCGACACCAGAAGCATTGGTTGAATCGGCGATGCGCCATGTGGAAATATTGGATCGTCTCAACTTCGATCAATTCAAAGTAAGCGTCAAAGCCTCCGATGTCTTTCTTGCGGTTGATGCTTATCGTTTACTGGCTAAACAAATAGAACAACCTCTCCATTTAGGCATCACCGAAGCAGGTGGTTTCCGGGCCGGTGCTGTGAAGTCAGCGATTGGATTGGGGATGTTACTGGCGGAAGGTATTGGCGATACATTGCGTGTATCGCTGGCAGCAGACCCGGTAGAAGAAATCAAGGTAGGTTTTGATATTCTGAAATCTTTACGTATTCGTGCACGTGGTATCAATTTTATTGCTTGCCCAACCTGCTCCCGTCAGGAGTTTGATGTTATCGGAACAGTTAATGCGCTGGAGCAAAGACTTGAAGATATCATTACCCCGATGGATGTATCCATCATCGGATGCGTGGTGAATGGTCCTGGTGAGGCTCTGGTCTCTGACCTTGGATTAGCAGGCGCAAACCGTAAAAGCGCGTTGTATGAAAACGGTGAGCGTGTTGATCGTTTGGACAATACTGACCTGCTTGATCAGCTGGAAACCCGTATACGAGCTAAAGCATCCAGACTGGATGAAGACAAACGAATTTCAGTTCAGCAGCAGGACTGAGCGCTGACAATGTAACTGTGCTGCCTGCGGCGGGTTGTACCGGCCTTTCGAAACTACCTATAATGCCGGCAGTTTTTTTATAAAAAATTTGAGAATTATTGTGGCTAAACAAATTCAGGCGATTCGTGGTATGAATGATTGCCTTCCGGATCAGACTCCGGTTTGGCAAATGGTTGAGACAACTCTTCGCCGGGTTGTTGCATCGTATGGCTATTCTGAGATCAGAATGCCTGTTGTGGAAATGACCCACCTTTTTCAAAGGGCTATCGGTGAAGTCACTGATGTAGTTGAAAAAGAGATGTATACCTTCAATGATCGTAATGGCGATAGCCTGACACTGCGTCCTGAAGGTACGGCTGGTTGTGTTCGTGCTTGCATCGAGCATGGTCTGGTATATAACCAGGAGCGTCGTTTGTGGTATATCGGACCGATGTTCCGTCATGAGCGTCCACAAAAAGGGCGCTACCGTCAATTCCATCAGTTTGGTGTTGAAGTTTTTGGTCTGTCCGGGCCAGACATTGATGCTGAATTAATTATGCTGACAGCTCGGTTGTGGCGTGAATTGGGTATTGAGCAATATGCTACTTTACAACTGAATACCTTAGGTTCTTCAGAAGAGCGTGCTGCATATCGTGATGCACTGGTTACTTTCCTGGAGCAACACAAAGAGTCTCTGGACGAAGAAAGTCAGCGTCGCATGTATTCTAACCCGTTGCGGGTACTGGATACTAAAAATCCTCAGGTTCAGGACATTCTGACTAATGCGCCGAAACTGTCTGATTATTTCGGTGAAGCGACGAAAGCACATTTTGACGGATTGAAGGTATTGCTGGATGCAGCGGATATAGCCTATGAGGTTAATGAACGACTGGTCCGCGGTCTGGATTATTACAATTACACCGTTTTTGAATGGGTGACTGATAGCCTGGGCGCACAAGGCACAATCTGTGGTGGTGGTCGTTACGATGGTCTGGTTGAACAACTAGGCGGACAGGCGACCCCGGCGATTGGTTTTGCTATGGGGCTGGAGCGTCTCACGTTGATGCTGGAGACTTTGGAAAAAGTTAATAACCTGCCTTCTGCTGTTGATGTTTATATTTGTATGGCTGGCGAAGGAACATTAGCTGCAGGTCTGATGCTAGCTGAAAAACTGCGTAGTGACCGCCCTCAATTACGAGTGATGACTCATTGCGGTGGTGGCAACTTCAAGAAACAAATGAAGCGCGCGGATAAAATGCAGGCTAGTGTAGCGTTGATCCTCGGAGAAACAGAAGTCGCAGAACAAAAAGTTACCGTGAAGTTTTTGCGTGATCAGGGTGAACAACAGACAGTCAATACATCTGAGCTGGTTACCCTACTCGATAAGCTGGGAGAGTAATAGTGGACGTTTATAATTCAGACGCACCACAGGTCGAAGCCATCAAATCCTGGTGGCAGGAAAATGGGAAGTCCATTATTGCCGGTGTAGTGATTGGGTTTATCGGGCTGTTTGGCTGGCGTTTTTATAACGATCATATTCGTCAGAAAAATGAGGCTGCAGCGGCTGAATATCAGACCATGATGCAGAGTCTGGGTGAAAAACATGACAAAGCATTTGATGCTGTTGCCCAGTTTGCTGATTCACATAAAGACACTTATGGGGATTTGGCTCGCCTGCAATTGGCATCTGATGCAGTTAAGGCCGGAAAATTAGATCTGGCTGCCGCGCAGTTACGCAAAGTATCTGAGCAGGCACAGGATGAAACGTTTAAGCCTGTAGCTGCTATTCGTCTGGCGCGGGTTTTAACAGCACAAAATAAATTTGATGAAGCATTGAAAGTGCTTAATTCTGTTGCTGATGAGCAATATAAAGCAGCTGTGGCTGAAGCAAAAGGCGATGCTTTGCTGGCTTCTGCTCAACCGGAAAAAGCGCGTGAAGCTTATAATGCTGCAATACAGGCTGGGAAAAATGGTGCTAACCCGGTATTGCAAATGAAGCTTGATGACCTTGCTGTCGCTGGTAACAAAACTGAAGTGCCGGCCGCAAAATAATGCGAAGGATGGTGAATTGAATGCGTAACAATTGGCAAAAATTTAGCTGTCTGCTGCTGGGGAGCGTTTTACTCTATGGATGCAGCTCTGAAGAGGACGTCATCAAGATGGCTGAAGTGCCGGTTGTTGAGTCGGCATTCCATCCTGAGACCGCATGGAGCCACGGCATTGGCTCTGGTGTGGGTAAATATTATTCACATCTGCAACCTGTTATTGTTGGCGATAAAATATTTGCAGCTTCACGTGATGGCGATGTTTATGCGTTCGATAAGAGCAGTGGCAGCAAATTATGGAATGTCGATCTCAGCGATCAGCCGTTCTATGAAGACAAGCGCAGTGCCCGGTTATCCGGCGGCCTTGCTGCTGCTGAGGGCCGGATTTATGTCGGCTCTGAAAATGGGCAGTTACTTGCGTTAAGTCAGGAGACCGGGGAACTGGTCTGGCATACAGATGTGGGTGGTGAGGTGTTAGCATCTCCAGCCACGGAGTCAGGCAAAGTCGTTGTTGCGACTGGTGCAGGTCAGTTATTGGCCCTAGATGGTGAAACCGGAAAAATTGACTGGACGGTTACCAGTGAGCAGCCCAATCTGACATTACGCGGTACTTCGGCTCCGGTTATCGCTGCAGGTGGCGTGCTCTATGGCCGGGCTGATGGTAAAATCGGTATTGTGCTTTTGCAGAATGGTCAACTGGTTAATGAAACCCGAGTAGCGACACCCCATGGTCAAACAGATCTTGATCGTATGGTCGATGTCGACGCTGAACCGGTAATCGTTAATGATGAGTTATATGCAGTTGCGTATAATGGTCAGCTTATTTCTCGTAAGCTGATCTCTGGCGATGAGTTATGGAAACGCAAATATGCTTCCTACCAGAATATGGGCGTTGGCGTAAATGATATCGCTATTACTGATTCCAAATCACATATCTATCTGGTTGATCGTTCTACCGGTACGGAGAAATGGTCCAATACCCAGCTTGAATACCGCAATGTAACGGCGCCTCTGGTGCTGGGTGATTATGTCGTGGTGGGCGATAGTGAAGGTTACCTGTATTGGATATCGCAAACCACCGGTAAGATTGTTGCAATGCAGGAAGTTGACGACGATGGATTGTATGCAACTCCGATCATCGATGGGGGTTTGATCTATATTCAAACTCGTGGTGGTGAGCTTGTTGCGATAAAACGTCCGTCATAATCTGGATTTTAGTCTGAAAATAGCCCCTGATCTGGTATCGGGGGCTTCTGTTTATTTATTAATTGAGGTTTTGTATGACCCCTGTTGTTGCCCTGGTGGGACGCCCAAACGTTGGCAAGTCCACACTATTTAACCGTCTGACGCGTAGCCGGGACGCACTGGTGGCCGATTTCCCTGGGTTAACCCGTGACCGTAAATATGGTCAGGCTTCTTTCGGTGAGTTTAATTTCATTGTTGTAGATACCGGCGGGATTGATGGTTCCGAAGAAGGTATTGAAGTGAAAATGGCTGAGCAATCGCTGCAAGCGATTGAGGAGGCTGATGTTGTGCTGTTCATGGTTGATGCCAGAGCCGGTGTAACCAGTGCCGATATTGGTATTGCTAACCACCTGCGTCGTCAACAGAAGAAAGTTTTTCTGGTTGCGAATAAAACTGATGGTATTGATGGCGATGCTCACTGTGCAGATTTTTATAGTCTGGCATTGGGTGAGATTTACCAGATTGCAGCAGCTCATGGACGAGGTGTTACTGCATTGCTTGAGAAAGCATTATCACCGTTTCTTGAAGAATTAGTGGAGCCTACTGAGGAAGAAAAAGCAGCTGCGGAAGAGGCTGCTTATTGGGCTGCCTTTGAAGGTAAAGAAGAAGTTCTGCTGAACGAAGATGAGGAAGAGTTAACTGGTGAAGATCGTTATGCCGATCTGCCGATTAAATTCGCTATCATCGGACGTCCGAACGTCGGCAAATCTACATTAACTAACCGTATGTTAGGTGAAGATCGCGTTATCGTCTTTGATATGCCCGGTACGACTCGTGACTCCATTTATATTCCTCTTGAGCGCGATGAACAGCAATACATCGTTATCGATACGGCAGGTGTACGGAAGAAGAAGAAAATTTACGAAACAGTTGAAAAGTTCTCTGTTGTGAAAACATTGCAAGCGATCGAAGATGCAAACGTCGTGTTGCTGCTGGTTGATGCGCGTGAAGGTATTTCAGATCAAGATCTGAGCTTGTTAGGTTTTACACTACATTCTGGCCGTTCAATTGTTATCGCCGTAAATAAATGGGATGGTTTGGATCAGGATACTAAAGAGAAAATCAAAGAGGACCTGGAACGTCGTCTGGGCTTTGTTGATTTTGCCCGCGTGCATTTCATTTCAGCACTTCATGGCTCTGGAGTCGGTAACTTGTTTGACTCCATTCAAGAAGCCTATCGTTCAGCAACGAAGAGAATCAGCACGTCCATGCTGACCCGTATCATGAACATGGCAGCAGAAGATCATCAGCCACCACTGGTTCGTGGTCGTCGCGTTAAGCTGAAATATGCGCATGCCGGGGGATACAACCCTCCACGTATTATCATTCATGGTAACCAGGTTAATGATCTTCCCGACTCATATAAGCGTTATCTGATAAACTATTATCGTAAGTCGCTCAAAATTATGGGCACGCCAATCCATGTGGAATTCCAGGAAGGGGATAATCCATTTGAAGGTAAGCGAAACAAACTGACTCCAAACCAGATCCGTAAACGTCGTCGTATGATGAAGTTTGTGAAAAAGGGTTAATGAGTTAAAGAAGGTAATAAGCAAAGGAGAGGTGAAATGGCTTATCAAATCACCTGTCCTTCTTGTCAGCAAGAAGGGCTGGATCCAAGACAAAGTACGGCAACCTGCTCACATTGTTCAAAACAATTTAAAATTGTTGGGTTTTGCCCGACATGCCATGTTGAGCTGGAGCGGATACAGGCGTGTGGCGCGACAGATTTTTTCTGTAATACCTGTAACTCAATGATCTCGAAGCGACAGGCACAATATAAACTGACGCCTGTTTAATCGGAACGCATATAAAAAAGCCAGAGGTCATCTCTGGCTTTTTGCATTTATCAGTCTGGAGTATATAAACAACTACAGAGACTGAGTGAATGTACGGGTGATCACGTCACGTTGCTGTTCTGGTGTCAGCGCGTTGAAACGAACGGCATAACCGGAAACACGGATAGTCAGCTGTGGATACTTCTCTGGATTTGCTACTGCATCTTCCAGTGTTTCACGACGCAATACGTTAACGTTCAGGTGCTGGCCGCCTTCAACCTGTGGTGCTACATTTACCGGGATTTCACGATATTCGATGTTGCCCAGAGTGGATACCGCGACAACTTGATCTTCAGTAAAACGTGGATCTTTAGAGCATAAGCAACGAGCTTCCTGTTTAGCTTCATCCAGTAACCAGAATGAATTAATCAGTTCTGCGTTCGCTGCCTGAGTGATTTGAATACCCTTAACCATGATGGACTCCTCAGTAGTTTGGGGCTGCTCTTGTCACTATTACAAGAAGTTGCCCCTAAATGTCAGGGGATTAAACCTTGCAGGGTTTAATCATGTATCTTTGATACTACATTAGTAAATTTACCAACACTCCGCAAGAGGAACCCCCTTTAAATGTGAGGGTTCTTCCACCTGAAAGTTTGATTAAAATCAATAAAAGTGCATTTGGTATATATGAATAGATCTATTTAAGTTATTTGACGGCACGTTGCTTGTAAATTTACTACAAATCATCCGACTCCTGTTTCTGATGTAATTACGGTAACATGTGATTTTACTCAGAGTCGGGAGGCAAAATGCAAACGTGGAGTGATGTGCTTGGGCAGGAAAAGCAGCAACCCTATTTTCAGGAAACACTGAACTTTGTTCGAAATGAACGCGAATCTGGCAAGATCATATATCCTCCTGCTGCTGATGTTTTTAATGCATTTAAATATACAGAGTTTTCTGATGTCAACGTAGTGATCCTCGGGCAAGACCCTTATCACGGACCCAATCAGGCTCACGGGTTGTGTTTTTCGGTGTTGCCCGGGGTTGCGACACCACCATCATTGGTCAATATATATAAAGAATTGAAGCGTGATATTCCCGGATTTGAAATTCCAGCCCATGGATATCTGCTTTCATGGGCGAAACAGGGGGTGTTGTTATTAAACACAGTGCTGACAGTTGAAGCGGGTAAGGCGCATTCGCACGCCAAAACAGGTTGGGAACAATTTACTGATAGGGTGATTGCAGCATTAAACGAGCACAGGGAAGGAATCGTTTTCTTGCTCTGGGGAAGCCATGCCCAGAAAAAAGGTCAGTATATTGATAGAAATAAACATCATGTTCTGATGGCTCCTCATCCTAGTCCGTTGTCTGCTCATCGTGGTTTTTTAGGGTGTGGTCACTTTTCCCGAACCAATCAACTGTTGCAAGAAGCTGGTAAACAACCGGTTAACTGGCAAATCCCTCCTGTTATATAAAGCTTGGTATCAGCACAATTTTAGAATTGGCTATAATTAACAGATGTTCATCAAAATGCTGCCTGCTCAGGAGGGTGCACCATGTTGGATATTTTGCACCAGGACCATATCAATATAGCCAAATTGCTGAATGTGTTGCGTGATATTCTGGCCGCTATCCGAAGCGAGAAACCGGTTCGTTTTAACCTGTTGAGAGATGTGCTGAGCTATCTAAGGGAAGTGGCTGATACTCATCATCATCCTCGTGAGGATCTGATTTATGAGTATTTTACGACTTATCGTTGTAGTGACCCATCAATTGTGACTACGGTATTAAAAGAGCAGCATAAACAGATTGTCCGTAAAGGTGAGGATTTACAGGAGCTGGTTGCAATGATCCTCATGGATGCAGTTATTCCCCTTGATTCTGTTGCAACAGCACTGGAACAATTTATTGCATTGCAGCAGCAGCATCTTGACTATGAGGAAAGCACAATTTTCCCACTACTACGCCGCTCGCTGACAGAAGATGACTGGCGGCATTTAGAGCATAATTGGATGCATATGACAGAAGACGACCCCTTGTTTGGGCGCGAAGTTAAGGAGCGCTACCAGGATCTGGCTGCGCAGCTGTTGTCAGCATGAGTGGGTAGCATAAAAAATGGCGCTAATCAGCGCCATTTTTCTCAATTAAATGAAATATCGTTAATACCCAGCTCAAAATTCAAATCGATAGATTGCAATTCCCGTTGCAAGCGATATCTGTCTTTTAGTGCTTCGATTTCTCTCCATTTGCGTTTTTTGTTTGTTTGGCGTTGACGTACATCAGCATCAATGACAGCCAGCTCTTCCGTTTCCAGTGAGAACCTGTCCATGGAACTACCTCCTCGTCTCAAACTAAAGAACGTACAAACTGTGATTTGCATTTTCTAAGCCAGAAATTATAAATGCATAAGCATATAGGACCGGCTCGCTATTGCGTTTAAATCACGGGCTTGCTATCAGGCAAGCACTTTCGATATATCACAGCCCTAATGAAGCTAAAACATGCAGATGACGAAAGTATTACAGATGTCAAAAGATTGAAAAGAACAGCATTTTTTCTGACAGGAATAAAGTGTCGAAATTCAGAGATTCATAAGAAGATTTTTAGTGATAAAGTGCATAATAATTGTAAAAATTGAATACATATGCTGTTTATGAAAAAAATAATCAATAAAAATTTTCTATTTGATAGTGCAGCCAGTGTTTTTTCGGGTATCATTTTTGCAGAAGTTTTTTATCTCCATCGTATAT
>SSEX01000140.1 GCA_008015085.1 Tolumonas sp.
CAGCAAAGGGTGTCCGGCATAACGTTCTGTCAGATGAGCATAACGCTCATCCGTATCTGCAGATTGAAACACCTCATCCTGCATATTCATGGCTAAATAGCCTCAATCTGAAAGGGCAGCGTGAGGTCTTCACTGAACTCTTCAGCCGTTTCCAGAGCCCGGGTGTTTTTCTGATGATACCGCCAGATCACAGAGACCTGGCGACCTTCCTGCCAGGCATCTTCCAGAACATCAAAAATATCCATCAGGCATTTGACACTACCAGTATTCAAATAAGCCAGTTCAAGCGTCAGTACGACAGGGATATCGGTTCCGGCAACAAACTCTTTCAGCCAGCCAATAACAGGCGCATAAAACTCAAAAGTATTTTCAGGATAACTTTCCCCTGACATCGTTAACTGACCCGTTTTTGCGTCAAAATTAACAGCAGGTGATGACGTACTGGCTACCCGGCTCAATAATTCCATTGTTTTACCCCTATACCACTGCTTTTAATGTGAAGAATGCAGTGTTGTTATCTATATCCTGGACTTCATAGGTCAGCGGCTGACTGGTTTTTCGGGCCATATCAATCAAACCCAGCCCCGCACCAGCAGCACCCTCAACGACAGGTTTACGCCGTTGTTCTTTGTAGAAGGCTTTCAGACCCGCCGCATCCAGCGAACAGATGTGATCGATTTTATCCGTAAGCGGCGCCAAATCATGTTTGTGCACCACGTTACCAGACATCACGACATAATTGTTGTCTTCACGACCAATCATCAGTGTGATGGCATTATAGTGTTGAGCATGGACCGGGTCAGCAACTTTACTCTGTGCATAGTTGCGCACATTCTGGGTTTGTTCGATATAAACCGAAAACACATCCATCATCTTGTCGCTGCCGGACGTTTCATTTTCCAGATAACGGCGAACCGCGAGCCCCAGTTCTTCAATGATGCTGTGTGATAGCGGGCCATTGAAGCAGATCTGGATATTGGCTTCTTCAAACTGCCGATGTAACGATAACAGACTGATTTTATGCATTTATATTCCCTCATCCAGAGACTGGTTATTCACTGAAAATCCAAATACAGTGATGTCATCCCGCTGTGAACGCAATCCACGATACTGCTCTAACAATTCAACCAATAAAGCCTGCTGCTGATTCAGTGGCACATCAGCCCACAGCGCTATTTGATTCAGGAAGCGCTCCCGTCCGAAACCGAATCCGTCCTCACCGCCATCCTGATCCAATAAACCATCGCTAGCCAGATAGAAACGGAGCGCTTCCCTCAGCTGAATCTTATGAACCTCAATCGGCTTCACTTTACGCGGATTTAACCGGTATCCTAATCCCCGGTGTGTAGCTTTAATCACCGATGACACGCCGTTTTCCACCAGACATAAATCAATGCCACAACCAGAATACTCGAGCAATCCTGCACTTAACCGGCAAATGGCAATATCCATACCGTAATTAAGAGCATCACCTTCTCCGGTATGCTGTAACGTCTGGCGTAGCCGATCGTCAATTGCTGACACTACCAATGGTAACGCTAATCCATCTGACTCACTAATCACCTGACGCAACACCGCATGAGCCGTCATCGTCATGAATGCCCCAGGGATCCCATGTCCGGTACAGTCCACCAGACCGAGGAAACAGCTGCCATCTTGCGCCGGATGTAAAAAATAAAAGTCACCACCGACTACATCACGCGGTAACCACATCGCAAGATGATCTTTCAGATACCGGGCCAGTAAATCAGAACGCGGTAAAATCGCAGTCTGAATTAATTTGGCATAACGAATCGAATCCAGGATCTGTTTATTTTTCTGTGCCAGCTGCTGATTAGCCAATTGCAATTCAGCGGTACGTTCAGCCACCCGCTGCTCGAGTTTAGCGGTATTATCACGAATGGTTCCAGCCATACGATTAAAGCCAAAGGCAAGACGGCCGAGTTCATCATTTTCCCGGCTAGGTAACGATAACTCATAGTTTCCGGCCGCGACTTTACGAGCTGCACTATCCAGCACTGCAATACGACGCAGTACAAAATATTGCAGAATTAATGCCACAGCCAGCAATGAAATCAGCAGTGCAACCGTCAAGACCACAAACATCGGAGTGAAAGTCTGCGCCCCCAGCAAGGTATCAATATCCATCACGGTAATATTGAACCACTGCAGATCCGGCATGTAGGCGATGCCAACCAGTTTACGCTCACCCTGAATGGTCAGATAAAGCGTCTGTACCTGTGTTGGTACCATGCGCAAAGCATCCAGAGCAGCCAGCAATTCAGCTCTGTCATCTTCCAGATTCAGCAGATTAAAAATGGTAAAACGAGCCGTATGCGGATTGATTGTACTACTCATATCAATCAACGATGAATCAGGGTGTGCCTGTATTGCACCATCCCCATCAATCAGAATATTGGAAATGCCTTCTTCACTATTACGGATAAAATCGTTGATAAAACTTTTAAGCGGAATACCGGCCCGAACTAAGCCAAGCAACTTACCTCCCGCAGTTTTAACCGGAACGTCTACCCAGATTTTCGTGACATTCAGATGGGTATCAGGTGCAACATGCAAGGTATAAGGAAACTGCTGGTGGCGGATCTGAAAATACCAGCGATCCTCCGGGGCATCTGATTTAAGCGTATAGCGAAGCTCCTGCCCACTAAAGTCATTTCGCTTATTGTTGAAATAATAATGGCCTGATTTATCAACAATAAAAGAGACGCTACCATCCGAGAAATACTCCCGGTAACTATCCAGCTCTTTCAAGGCAGCTACTTTTAATTGCAGATCGTTTTCATTTTCGGCCCACGCCTGCAAAACAGCAGAATCAGCCATCTTGCGAGCCAGAACAATTTCTTTCAGTACAGGAGAGCGGATCCGTGATTTATCGTACAACGCTTGTTTTTCTGCAAACCGGTCACCTAATGCGGCGATAATCGAATCGCTGACCCCCCGAAAGGCAGCAAACGCCAACAGCAATGCAATAATAAAAACAGCAGCCATCCAGAAAACAAATTTCCCGCGCAGACTGCCCAGTAATAATGGCATGACCACTCCACTGATTATTAGTTATTCATGGAATAATGAATGGGCAATAACTTACTCAAACGATACCGAGGGCTGAACTATAAACAAAACTGCCGGACGAATGAAGGAATAATATGATAGATGGAGCGGGCGATGGGAATCGAACCCACGGCATAAGCTTGGGAAGCTTAGGTATTACCATTATACGACGCCCGCTCTAAAGGCGGATGTGAGCTTAACCAAACCCGACCTGTATGGCAACAGCTGAAAGCAAATTCTGATAAGCAGATCAGGTGGTTGGCTGATTTTTAGACTATTCTTTGTCATCGATATGACAAAAACTTTACCTGATTACGGATGACCCATTGATAAGCTTCGGGTAATATAGCGCCCCCTTTTTCGGGGCGTTTTACCAGGATTAAATCGCCCTGAAGCTGCTTTCTTTTTATTTTTTGATACATGTGGAGTTGTAGATGTCTTTTGCTCTAGGCCAGCGCTGGATCAGTGATACCGAAACTGATCTGGGATTAGGAACCGTGGTAGCAATAGAGGGCCGGATGGTGACCCTTTTGTTTCCTGCTAACGGTGAACAGCGTTTGTATGCCCGAGACAGTGCTCCCGTTACTCGTGTTCGCTTTAACGAAGGTGACCGCATTACCAGCCATGAAGAGTGGCAGATGGATGTCCGCGCAGTCGAAGAAGCCGATGGTCTGGTGATCTATCACGGCACCCGCGTTGATACTGGTTCAGAAGTATCGCTGCGTGAAGTCATGCTCAGCAACTTCATCAAGTTTAACAAACCGCAGGATCGCTTGTTTGCCGGTCAAATCGACCGCCATTCCCGCTTTGCTCTGCGTTACGAAGCTTTAACCCATCAGCATGCCCGTCGCCGTAGCCCGACCCGCGGTCTGGCAAGTGGCCGGGTTAGTCTGATCCCACATCAGCTGCATATTGCCCGTGAAGTGGGTCACCGTCATGCGCCTCGTGTCTTGCTGGCCGATGAAGTCGGTCTGGGTAAAACCATCGAAGCTGGTATGGTTATTCACCAGCAATTACTGTCTGGCCGGGCGCATCGTGTGTTGATTCTGGTGCCCGACTCTCTGCAATATCAGTGGCTGGTAGAAATGCTGCGCCGTTTCAATCTGATGTTCTCTCTGTTCGATGAAGAACGTTGTGCCGAATCAGAACATGATGCCATTAACCCGTTTGATACCGAGCAACTGGTGATCTGCAGCCTTGATTGGCTGCGTAAGAAAAAAGCCCGTTTTGAACAGGTACAGGAATGTGAGTGGGATCTGTTGGTCGTTGATGAAGCGCATCACCTGGTCTGGAGCGAAGACGCACCCAGCCGCGAATATCAGATTGTGGAGTCACTGGCTGAACAGATCCCCGGCGTCTTACTGCTGACCGCGACACCGGATCAGTTAGGTCACGCCAGTCACTTTGCCCGTCTGCGTCTGCTCGATCCGGAGCGATTCTACGATTACGATGCCTTCGTCGCCGAAGAACAGGCCTACGGTCAGGTCGCAGATGCTGCACAACCACTGTTAAGTGGCGATACGCTGAACGAAGAGCAGATTGCAGTGCTGAAAAATCTGTTGCCGGAGCTGGATGCGGCACAACTGCAGAATGAAGAATATCGTGACGAAGTGCTGAAAGACCTGCTGGATCGCCACGGTACAGGTCGTATCCTGTTCCGTAACACCCGCGCAGCCAGTGCCGGTTTTCCTGTACGTAAGCTGAATGCCTACCCGATGCCACTGCCTGAGCAGTATAAAACGGCAATCCGAGTTATGGGCATGATGGGCGGCAATACCGGTGATGCATTAGCGAAAGCCAAACGTTATCTCTACCCGGAAAAGATTTTCGGCCAGTTTGAAGGCGATAATGCCTCCTGGACGCAATTCGATCCGCGCGTTGACTGGTTATTGAATCTGATCAAAACCGAGCGCCATGAAAAAATTCTGGTGATCTGCTCAGAAGCAGCGTCTGCATTGACGCTGGAAAACACCCTGCGTACTCGCGAAGGTGTGCGTTGTACTGTATTCCATGAAGGCATGAGCCTGCTGGAACGTGATAAATCGGCCGCCTACTTTGCTGATCCGGATGGTGGTGCGCAGGTGATGCTCTGCTCTGAAATCGGTTCTGAAGGCCGTAACTTCCAGTTCGCCTGTCATCTGGTGCTGTTCGATCTGCCGCTAAACCCGGATCTGCTGGAGCAACGTATCGGCCGTCTGGATCGTATCGGTCAGAAAAATGTGGTGCAGATCCATGTGCCTTATCTGGAAGAGACCCCACAGCGCACGCTGATCCGCTGGTATCACGAAGGTCTGGATGCTTTTGAGCATACCTGCCCGACCGGGCGTGTGGTATTTGATGAAGTGCAGGATCAACTGTTCACGCTGCTGGCAGACAATCAGAGCAGTGATGATGCCATGTCTTCATTGCTGGAAAAAACCCAGACGATGCACCATGAGCTGAAAGCCAAACTGGAACAAGGCCGGGATCGCCTGCTGGAGATTCAGTCCAGCGGTGGTGCTCATGCCCATCAATTAGTCGAGCAGCTGACAGAAGAAGACGACGACACCAGTCTGGTTGCCTTTGCTCTGCATTTGTTTGACGATATCGGTATTGCCCAGGATGACCGCGGTGAACAGGCCGTCGTACTGACACCTACTGATCATATGCTGATCCCAAGCTTCCCTGGTTTGCCAGAAGATGGTGTCACCGTCACGTTTGAGCGAGATGTGGCGCTGAGCCGCGAAGATCTGAGCTTCCTGACTTGGGATCATCCTATGATCCGGGGTGGTATCGATCTGGTGCTGGCATCAGAAATCGGCTCTTCTGCCGTGGCACTGCTGAAAAACAGCAAAATGCCGGCAGGCACCATCTTCCTTGAGCTGATCTTTGTCGCGGAATCAGCCAGCCACCCGCAGCTGTACCGCTTCATGCCACCAACACCGATTCGCCTGTTGCTGGATAAAAATGGTAATAACGTTGGTGAGCAGGTCAACTTTGAGCAATTCCATCGTCAGCTGATCCCGATCAACCGCCAGCTGGCCAGCAAACTGGTCACCACGTCGCAGCCAGTGATCCATGAACTGATTGGTAAAGCAGAACAAACCGCACATCCACGGATGGAGCAAATTGTAGCGGAAGCCCGTCAGGTCATGACTCATACCCTGGGGGCAGAGTTAAGCCGTCTGGAACAGCTGAAAGCCATCAATCCGTCAGTCCGCGACAGCGAACTGGAGCATCTGCGTGAATTGCAGCATGAGCTGAATCATCTGCTGGATCAAACTCAGCTTAAACTCGATGCGATCCGTTTTGTAGTAGTCACCAACCAGTGATCTGCGGCAAAATAAGCCAATTCAGGGCACCCCTCGCCGGTGCCCTTTTATCCCCTGAATACGCGGAAAACACATGAGCACCTTTGTTTACAATCCACCGATGGAACCGTATCTCGATATCCTGTATGAGGATGACCACATTATTGTGATGAACAAACCCAGTGGTCTGCTCAGTGTACCGGGTAAAGCCGCGGAACATGCTGACAGTATTGCCTGGCGGGTTCGCCAGCGTTGCCCGGAAGCCGGTAGTGTCCATCGTCTGGACATGAGCACTTCCGGTGTGATCCTGATGGCAAAGTATGCCAAAGCGACGGGTATTCTGGGTAAACAGTTTCAGGAACGTAAAACCGAAAAATTTTATTATGCCTGGGTCTGGGGACAAGTCGAAGGCAATGAAGGCACGATCGATCTGCCACTCTGTGTGGACTGGGAGAACCGCCCTTTGCAGCACGTCAACTACGAACATGGCCGCCCAGCGCAAACACACTGGCTAAAAGTCCGTGTTGAAGCGGATCGTACTCTGATGAAATTGACTCCCTACACGGGTCGCTCACATCAGCTTCGCGTGCATATGCAGCAACTGGGACATCCGATCCTGGGGGATCATCTGTATGCACCGAAAGAAGCTCAGGATTTAGTTCCTCATTTACAGCTTCATGCTGCTATGCTCAGTTTTTATCATCCGGTAACCGGTGAACAGATGCGATTTGAAGCACCGGCCCCCTTTCCACTGTAAGAGAGCCAACCATGAAGCGCTGGATCATTTGTCTCTGTCTATTCTGTGTCACTGCCGTTATGGCCGCAGAAACAACATCCGGCGCACAACCTACGGTTGAAACCACTGCTGCACCTAACGAAGTCGTTCCTACCGATACACCGGTGACCTCAGCTGCGCAACCAACAGAAACAACAGCTTCGTCAGATACTCCAGAAAATACCACGAGCGCAGCATCGGCTGCAGAGCCCACCGAATCAGATCCGGAATATACAACTCAGGCAGAAGCATGGCAGAAACACCCGGATGCACGGCAATTCGGCCAGGAATGGGTATTGGTACATAAAAGCGAGCAATCATATCAGCAGGGTATCGCGATAATCCTGCCAGAATGGCAGCAAACTGCGTCGCTGTTACCGTTATCCAAGGCTCTGAGCCGACAGGGATTTGATTGTGTCATTCTGTTACCAACACCGGCCCCAATCAAAATTAATCCCGGTGATGAAAAGCAGCAGGAAGCGGTTCAACAGCAACTGGAATTATGGAGTAATCGCCTGTCCGGGGTGGATGAAAACATGCCCGCCAGCGGCGGGCACCGTCTGTTGATTGCTCAGGGAAGCAGTGCAGTCTGGTTAGGCCAGCTACTGGCAGCCGACAAGCTCAATAAGCCCGATGCGCTGGTGCTGCTCAATGCCTTTTACCCGGATCAACAAGCGAACAACCTGCAGGCAACCCAGCTCAGCAACAGTATCTACCCCGTGCTGGATCTGTATCAGGAGAACCGCAGCAACTGGCTGATTCAAACCGCGCAGCAGCGACAATTGGCTACCAAGCGTTCTGCCAAATTGAATATGCGGCAGCAAACCATTTATGATTTCAGTGAGGCACCTGAAAAAATATCCGGCTGGCTAACCACATTAGGCTGGAAGTAGTTCGCCGGAAGATAATATCAGCGGATACCTCGCGCCTGTTTAATCAACTCCCACGCCTGCTGAATTTCCTGCGCCTTTTCTTTGGCCATATTCATCATTTCCGGCGGTAAGCCTTTGGCTGCCAGCTTATCCGGATGATGCTGCGACATCTGCTTACGGTAAGCTTTCTTC
>SSEX01000097.1 GCA_008015085.1 Tolumonas sp.
ACATCTATCCGCTTCACACCCTTTGGTGTTGGCAGATTGACCGGGCCTGCAACCAATGTCACTTTCGCTCCGATTGCAGCCGCGGCTTCCGCCAGCGCAAAACCCATCTTTCCGGAGCTGTAATTACTGATATAACGTACCGGATCGATCGCTTCGCGAGTCGGGCCCGCCGTAATCAGGAAGGAAAGATCTGTTTGCGGTACAGGCTGCAGGAATTTGGTGACTTCCTCGACGATATCCACCGGATCCAGCATTCGCCCCGGCCCCACATCGCCGCAGGCCTGACTGCCGACACCCGGCCCCCAGATATGCACGCCTCGCTCAGCCAGCACTTTCAGATTGTTTTGTGTGGCGGCATGCAGATACATCTGCATATTCATGGCCGGTGCAATCGCCAATGGAGCCGGGCTGGCCAGACACAGCGTCGTCAGCAGCTCATCGCCCATACCGGTTGTCAGACGAGAGATCACATTGGCGGTCGCTGGCGCAACCAGCACCAGATCCGCCCATTTCGCCAGCTCGATATGCCCCATACCGGCTTCAGCCTGCGGATCAAACATACTGTTTGCCACAATATGGCCGGAGACCGCCTGTAAGGTCAGCGGGGTAATGAATTCTTTGGCTGCATCCGTCATCACGACCCTGACCTCCGCCCCTTGTTCCCGCAGACGACGGATAATTTCAGCCGCTTTATATGCCGCAATCCCACCAGTGACACCCAGCAGGATCCGTTTATTTTGTAATTGCATCAGCATGCATCCTGAAAACAGAAAAACGGGCGAAGATATTACACAATGCCTGTCGGGGATCACAGGCATTTACCGCCATAAACATCGCGTAAAGTATGTTTTTCTATGCAAGATCCAGGAAAAAACATGGCGATTTGTGACTGGCCGGAAGATGAACGCCCAAGAGAGAAACTACTGCAGCGAGGAGCCGGAGCGCTGAGTGATGCTGAATTACTGGCCATTTTTTTGCATACCGGTGTGGCCGGATGCAATGCGATTGAGTTAGCCCGACAACTTTTACAGGAGTTTGGTTCACTGCGGGCCCTGCTGGGAGCAGAACAACAGCGATTTTGTCAGGCACATGGCTTAGGTCCGGCCAAATATGTGCAGCTTCAAGCGGTGCTGGAGATGAGTAATCGCTATCTGTCGGAATGTCTGCAACGTGGTGATGCCTTAACCAGCCCGCAACTGGTTAAACGTTATTTGCAGTTTCAGCTGCGGGATCGGCCACGGGAAGTGTTTGCCATGCTGCTGCTGGATAACCAGCATCGGGTGATTCGGTTTTGCGAATTATTTTTCGGAACAATCGATGCCGCCAGTGTTTATCCGCGCGAAATCGTCAAGACAGTATTAAAACATAATGCCGCGGCGGCCATTCTCTGTCATAATCACCCTTCCGGCGTTGCCGAACCAAGTCACGCCGATCGCCATATCACTGAGCGCATTTGCGACGCTTTACGTCTGATCGACGTGCGGGTGTTGGATCACTTTGTGATCGGAGATGGCGAACCCATCTCCTTTGCCGAACGCGGATGGTTATAAAACGTTCCTGACAAGGGCTTTTTGCTTGATCTTGTCGGGACGATGCTGTATAAAATGCCGCCTTCTATCTACGTGCTCTGCTATACGGCAGCGGGGCAACAGAAAATGCGCGAGCAGAAGTAAGATTTTTGGAGAGACAACAATGTCTAGAGTGTGTCAAGTAACTGGTAAGCGTCCGACCGTTGGGAACAACCGTTCTCACGCTAAAAACGCGACCCGTCGCCGTTTCCTGCCTAACCTGCAATCTCACCGTTTCTGGGTTGAAGGCGAGAAGCGTTTTGTTACCCTGCGTTTAACACCGAAGGGAATGCGTATTATCGACAAGCTGGGTATCGAAGCTGTTTTAGCTGATATCCGTGCTCGTGGCGAACAAGTGTAAGGAGATAAATCATGGCTAAAGGTGCTCGCGAAAAAATTCGTCTGAACTCCAGTGCCGGTACTGGTCACTTCTACACTACGACCAAGAACAAGCGCACCATGCCTGAGAAAATGGAGATCAAAAAATTTGATCCTGTTGTTCGTCAGCATGTAATCTACAAGGAAGGCAAGATCAAGTAATTGGTCTGCAATCCTGAAAAACCCGGTCTTGTACCGGGTTTTTTGTTATCAGCCAGATCTTCTGATCTGCGCGTGAACTGATTGTCTGTTACTTGATAGGGTCGCACCATGGCTGCTGCAGGTACGCTATTTATTATCTCCTCTCCCAGCGGAGCAGGAAAATCCAGTCTGTTAACTGCGTTATTATCACGCCACAACAGTGATGGCCGGATGGCTATTTCCGTTTCTCATACGACTCGGGCGATGCGCCCCGGTGAAGAAAACGGCATCCATTACCATTTCGTCAGCAAAGACGAATTTCAGTCGCTGATTGCCCGTGATGCCTTTTTTGAATGGGCGGAAGTCTTCGGTAATTATTACGGAACTTCAAAAGAGCTGATTGAACAGGCACTGGCAAAAGGGATTGATGTTTTTCTGGACATCGACTGGCAAGGTGCCCGTCAGATCCGCACACTCTATCCTGAAGCGCAGTCGATTTTTATACTGCCGCCAAGTCTGCCGATCTTGGAGCAACGTCTGATTGGCCGGGGTCAGGATAGCGAAGAGGTGATTGCCAAACGTATGGCGCAAGCCGTTTCGGAAATGTCTCACTATCCTGAATATGACTATTTGATCATCAATGATGATTTTGAACAAGCGCTGCAACAACTGCATGCGATTGTATTAGCCGGACGCACTAAACTGCGCCCACAGAGTGTTTGTCACGCCAATCTGCTGAATCAGCTACTGGCGGGATAAATTAAAACCAAGTAGAATTTTCACCCTCGATTTATAAGGGAGTTTGCTATGGCACGCGTTACTGTTGAAGATGCGGTAAAACAAGTGGGCAACCGCTTTGATTTGGTTCTGGTGGCCGCTCGCCGCGCTCGTCAGCTTTCCGTTCAGGGCAAAGATCCGCTAGTGGACGAAGAAAACGATAAACCAACTGTGATTGCTCTGCGTGAGATCGAAGAAGGTTTGATCTCTGATCAGTTCATGGATGCGCAAGAGCGTATCGAACAGCAACAGCAGGAAGCAAGCGAACTGGCAGCAGTTGCAGCCCTGACTCAGGATCGCGATTACGGATTCTAAGCATTGATTTGCTGCTGATGAACGGCACCCTAGTGGTGCCGTTTTTGTCATTATTTACAAGTGCACAGAATAATCGCACACTGCTGGATATGGTCGTACGCCGATGGATTGCAAGACGGGGTCACTTTTGTATTTGTTTGAAGATTTGAAAACATTACTGAGCAGCTACCTGCCTGCAGAACAAGTGAGCCTGGTACAGGAAGCGTTCATTGTCGCCAGGGATGCGCACGAAGGTCAGACCCGCTCCAGCGGTGAACCTTACATTACCCATCCGGTGGCCGTCGCCACCATTCTCGCTGAAATGCGGCTGGACTACGAAACGGTGTCAGCAGCATTACTGCACGATGTCATCGAAGATACCCCGGTTACCAAAGAACAGCTGGCCGCACAGTTCGGTTCAGCAGTGGCAGAGCTGGTTTATGGGGTTTCCAAGCTCGATAAACTGAAATTCCGCGATCATAAAGAAGCTCAGGCAGAAAACTTCCGCAAGATGGTCATGGCCATGGTGCAGGATATCCGCGTTATTCTGATCAAACTGGCTGACCGCACACATAATATGCGTACCCTCGGCGCATTACGTCCGGATAAACGTCGCCGTATCGCCCGTGAGACTCTGGAAATCTTCTCCCCGATCGCCAACCGTCTCGGTATCCATTCCTTCAAAAGTGAACTGGAAGAGCTGGGGTTTGAGGCGCTTTATCCGATGCGTGCGCGTATCCTGCGTGAGTCGGTCAAACGTGCCCGCGGTAACCGCAAAGAGGTCATTGATTCTGTTTATAAAGAGATTGATGGCCGGTTACATGAGGCCGGAATCAAAGCCGCCGTCTATGGCCGGGAGAAAAATCTCTACTCCATCTATAACAAGATGGTGAAAAAAGAGCTGCATTTTTATGAAGTCATGGATATTTACGCTTTTCGCGTAATCGTCGATGACATCGATACTTGCTATCGCGTGCTGGGCCAGATGCACAGTCTGTATAAACCCCGCCCCGGCCGCTTCAAAGATTACATCGCGATCCCGAAAACCAACGGTTATCAGTCGTTACATACTTCGCTGGTAGGCCCGCATGGTGTACCGGTCGAGATCCAGATCCGTACCGAATATATGGATCAGATGGCAGATAAAGGGGTTGCGGCACACTGGGCGTATAAGAGCAGCGGCGATGCCACTGGCAGTACCGCACAGATCCGCGCTCAGCGCTGGATGAAAAATCTGCTGGAATTACAGCAAAGTGCTGGCAACTCGTTCGAATTTATCGAGAGTGTTAAAACCGATCTGTTCCCGGATGAAATCTATGTCTTCACACCGGAAGGACGAATTCTGGAATTACCGGCAGGCGCGACGCCGGTTGATTTCGCCTATGCAGTACACACCGATATCGGTAACAGCTGTGTCGGTGCGCGTGTCGAACGTCAGCCCTTCCCGCTGAGTCGGCCGCTGACTTCCGGGCAGACCATCGAGATCATCACCGCACCCGGCGCCCGACCCAATGCAGCCTGGCTGAACTTTGTGGTCACCTCTCGAGCTCGCACCAAGATCCGCCAGTTCCTGAAAAATCTTCGGACAGAAGAGTCGATCATTCTCGGTCGCCGCCTGCTCAGTCATTCACTGGGTGGTAAGAAAATTGAAGATGTTCCAGCCGATAATCTACAGCAGGTGTTACAAGATACCCGTCATGAATCGCTGGATGGTCTTTTAGCTGATATCGGCCTCGGTAATCAGATGAGCGTGGTTATCGCCCGTCGCTTGCTCGGACTGCACGATCAGGAACCAGAGAAAAAAACCTCTTCCGCTCACCGTAAACTGCCAATCCGCGGTGCAGGAGGCATGTTGGTTACCTTTGCCAAATGCTGTCGCCCGATCCCGGGGGATGCCATCATCGCACATATCAGCCCCGGTAAAGGGCTGGTGGTACATCAGGAAGGCTGTCCAAACATCCGCGGCTATAATCGTGAACCGGATAAATATCAGCCGGTTCAGTGGGACATGGAACATCTGGGCGATCAGGAATTCAAAACCGGTATTCAGGTGGAAGTGGTCAATCATCAGGGCGTACTGGCCCAGTTGGCTAATGTCATTGCCGCGACTGGCGCAAACATTCACAGCATTAGTACCGAAGAGCGCGATGCGCGTGTCTATCAGGTGAGCCTGCTGATCACCGCAAAGCACCGCGTTCATCTGGCCGATATCATGCGTAAAATCAGAGTGATGCCAGATGTAGTCAGAGTAAACCGCACTACCAGCAAATTACGCACTAAAGATAGCGATTGATGAATCCGGAACGATTAGCCCGCATTCGGCTGATGCTTTCTCTGCGTCAGCCGGATCTGACTGTCTGCCTTGAGCAGGTCAATAAAGCCCACAATATCGCGGCCATTATCCGCACCTGTGATGCAGTGGGTATTCATGAAATGCACACCGTTTGGCCGCAAGAGCTGCGCGAAAACAATCGCGCCGCTAAAGGTAGCCATAACTGGGTGAAACTGAACCGGCATGACTCGATTGCACAGGCCATTGCAGCACTAAAACAGCAGAATATGCAGATACTGGCAACCAATCTTTCTCCGCGAGCCGTCGATTTTAGGGAAATTGATTACACCAAGCCAACCGCCATTCTGTTCGGTGCAGAAAAATACGGTATCAGTCAGGAAGCGTTAGCACTGGCCGATCAGGACATCATTATTCCCATGGTTGGCATGGCACAATCGCTGAATGTCTCCGTTGCCAGTGCCTTGGTTTTGTATGAAGCTCAGCGCCAACGGCAGCAAGCCGGTTTTTATCAGCGCGGCTGCCTGCTGCCCTACGATGAACAGCAGCGCCTGTTATTTGAAGGCGGTTATCCTAGGTTGTCTGCTTTTTGCCAAAGCAAAGGGCTGGAATATCCAGTAATTGGTGAAATTGGGGAGATCCTGGCTGATGAATTGTGGTGGCAAAAATTACAACTGCACCCTTCTCAGTGGCAGGAAGAATAGTGATCAACCTTTCATATGAAAAAAATGATATTTCATTTGAATGTTAATGCGATGTTATACCGTATTCGCTATAATGAGTAACTGTATTTAGACTGCTCTTACACTCTTCTCCTTAGCCGCTGTCACGAGGTTCCGGTATGTATAAAGTTGTTATATCCGATCTGGATGGTACGTTGCTGAATAACCAGCACCATGTATCAACTCACACCCGCAAGATCCTGAAAAAGATGGTGGCTGAGGGAACGAAATTTGTGGTGGCAACTGGTCGTCACCATATTGATGTGAAGGCTATCCGTGATGCGCTGGGGCTGGAAATTTATCTGGTTACATCGAACGGTGCTGTCGTGACCGATAAGCAGGATCAAATCATCTTCAACCGCACACTGCCGGAAGACATTGCACAGGAGCTCTCCGAGCTGCCACTGCCCGACCCGGAAATTGCAGTCAATATCTATACGCCGGATGCGTGGTACACCAACAAGGAAATGCCGGAGTATCTGGAATATCACCGC
>SSEX01000077.1 GCA_008015085.1 Tolumonas sp.
GCATAACAGAGCGATGCCTTGCCCCTGACGGACAATCCGACCTTTACCAACTGGCAGGGTTGTGAGTTCCGCGCTGATTTTTGCGCCACAACCCGATCCACGAGGATAGCGAACCGCCGCCGGATGATTCAGCTGGTAACCGGTAGATAGCATCATGCGACATTCGTTTTCATCCGATGGAGTCATGATCACCATATTCGGAATGGTACGCAAGAAACTGATATCGAAAGCTCCCTGATGCGTAGGACCATCTGCCCCGACTAAACCAGCCCGGTCAATAGCGAACAACACAGGCAAATCCTGAATTGCTACATCATGAATGATTTGGTCATAAGCCCGTTGCATAAAGCTGGAGTAGATGGCTACAACCGGCTTCATGCCTTCAATTGCTAAACCAGCCGCGAAAGTGACGGCATGTTGTTCTGCGATAGCGACATCAAAATAGCGCTCCGGATATTGCTGCGAAAACTCCACCATCCCAGAGCCTTCACGCATGGCGGGAGTGATCCCTACCAGCTTATTGTCAGCAGCCGCTGTGTCGCAGAGCCAGTCTCCGAAGATATTTGAAAATGTTGGTTTCCCATCTTTTTTCGGCGGCAGACAGTCATCTTCCGGATTGAATTTAGGTACGCCGTGATAACCGATAGGGTCTTTTTCGGCTGGCTCGTAGCCTTTACCTTTTTTAGTCATGACATGCAGCAGTTGCGGTCCTTTCAGCTGGCGCATGTTTTTCAGTGTTTTGATCAGTGCTTTTATGTCATGGCCATCAATCGGGCCAATGTAGTTAAAACCCAACTCTTCGAATAACGTGCCAGGAACAACCATTCCTTTGAGATGCTCTTCTGCCCGGCGGGCCAGTTCTTTAACCGGAGGTAAGCCGGACAGCACCTTTTTACCGCCTTCACGGATGGTGGTATAGACTGAACCTGACAGCCACTTTGCCAGATGATTATTGAGGGCACCGACGTTTTCTGAAATCGACATCTCGTTATCATTAAGGATAACCAGCATGTCTTCATGTAAGTCACCTGCATGGTTCAGCGCTTCAAAAGCCATACCTGCGGTCAAAGCACCATCGCCAATGACGGCGACTACTTTATGATCCAGTTCCTGACGTTTGGCTGCGACGGCCATCCCTAAGGCTGCACCAATCGATGTACTGGAATGGCCAACGCTAAGAGGATCATATTCACTTTCTTCGCGCCACGGAAATGGATGAACTCCATTTTTCTGACGGATGGTTCCCATCTGATCGCGACGACCAGTCAGAATTTTGTGCGGATACGCCTGATGGCCGACATCCCAAATCAATTTATCAACAGGCGTCTGATAAACGTAGTGCAATGCTACCGTGAGCTCCACCACGCCGAGACCAGAAGCCAGGTGGCCACTGCTGCGACTTACAGAATGCAGTAAGAATGTACGCAACTCCTGACAAAGCGTAGTCAGGCGATCTTCCGGAAACTGGCGTAAATCAGCTGGGGAGTTAACCAACGCTAGCGTTGGGTATTCATTCATATCAATCGTCATGTGTTTATTATTATCCGACATTAATATGTGCGTCCGATGATGTAGTCGGCGAACGCAGATAATATTTCAGTGTTATAAGGTAAAGGCTTTATCGCGGCCAGAGCCTGCTGGTGCAGCGTTTTAGCCATGTCCTGTGCAGCCTCAAGCCCCAGCAGCGCGGGGTATGTGCTCTTATCCAGTGCCTGATCTGAACCTTGTGGTTTACCCAGTGTCTCGGTGTCACTGATAACATCCAGGATGTCATCCTGAACCTGAAAAGCCAGACCAATTGCGGAGGCGTATTTTTGCAGCGCATGCAGTGTCTCGCCAGCCACATTTTCTTTACAGAGCGCACCCAGCATCACTGCACATTCAATGAGCGCACCGGTTTTGTGTCGATGAATTTGCTCCAGCGCCTCTAATCCCACATGCTTTCCTTCTGCGGCCAGATCCAACGCCTGTCCACCACACATCCCGGCATAACCCGAAGCTTTAGCCAGTGCGCTCAGCATTTTTACTTGCGGATGACGTAAGGTATCCGGAAACGGATGATCTGCAAGAATCGAGAAGGCCAGGGTTTGCAGGGCATCGCCAGCTAATACTGCGGTAGCTTCATCAAAGGCTTTATGAACGGTAGGGTGACCACGACGCAGATCATCATCATCCATGGCTGGTAAATCATCATGGATCAGCGAATAAGCATGGATGCATTCGATGGCTGCAGCAGGGCCATCCAGTAAGCGTTCCTCTACGCCCAGCATGGCTCCGGTCGCATAGACCAGAAATGGCCGAACCCGTTTACCACCGAGCACCAGCCCGTGCCGCATTGCTGCTTTCAGGTTAGGTGACAGTTCTGGCAGCGATTCAATATGCTGTAACAGCAAATCATCAATTCGCTGGCGATAATGCTGCGAAAAGGACTGTAGTGACACTTATTCTTCCTCTGCGGTTGAGCTGAATTGCGGATCAACAGAAAACGGAACCAGCTTTTCCTGATCGCCCTGCTGTAACAGGATCTGAACTTGCTGCTCTGCCTGCTCCAGTTTTTGTTTGCTGACTCTGGCCAGCTGGATGCCCCGTTCAAATTGTTTCAGTGCAGTTTCCAGCGGTAAGTCGCCTTGCTCCAGTTGCTGGACGATGTTTTCCAGTTCGTTGAGTGCAGCATCAAAACTTAACGATTCGGTCTTTTTAGCAGCCATAGCAGTCGTTAATTGTAGAGAGATAATCTGTCTATCTTACCACTGTATGCTCTTCAGGCGTATAAACTCTGCGATCTCTTGCTGTAAGACATAGCTTCTGCGGTGAGCTGGATTATAATGCTCCACTTTTCGCCAGCTAAACGAGCGTTGTCATGAAGTTCATCATTAAACTGTTTCCTGAAATCACTATCAAAAGTAAATCTGTACGCCAGCGAATGGTCAAAGTTTTACAAGGCAACATCCGCAATGTGCTGCAAAAAGTGGATGAAACCGTCACTGTCCGGAATGACTGGGACAAACTGGTAGTGTCCAGTAAAAATGATGCACCTGAAAACCGCGATCTGCTTGTTGAGCGTCTGAGCTGCATTCCAGGTATCCAGGCATTTCTGGAAGTCACCCAAAAACCATTTACTGATCTGCATAGCATTTACGAACAAACAGCCGCTGTGTACGGACCTACGCTGGCGGGCAAAAGCTTTTGTGTGCGCGTAAAACGTAAGGGCAAGCATGAATTCTCTTCTATTGAGATTGAGCGTTATGTCGGTGGTGGCCTGAACCAGAATTTTCCTTCCAATGGCGTGAAACTTTCGCACCCGGATCTGCAAGTCAATCTGCAGATTGAAGATGATCAGCTGTATCTGGTAACAAATATTCACAAAGGTCTGGGCGGTTATCCGCTGTCAACGCAGGAAGATGTACTGAGCCTGATCTCCGGTGGTTTTGACTCCGGCGTTGCTTCTTATCAATTCATCAAACGCGGCAGCCGGGTTCATTATTGTTTCTTCAATCTTGGTGGCGCTGCGCATGAAATCGGTGTGAAGCAGGTTTCCTATTATCTGTGGAGCAAATACGGTCAGTCACATCGGGTAAAATTTATTTCTGTACCTTTTGAACCGGTTGTTGGTGAAATCCTGGAAAAAATTGACAACGGTCTGATGGGCGTAGTGCTGAAACGGATGATGATGCGTGCCGCTTCCCGTGTGGCAGAGCGTCTGGGCATTGAAGCACTGGTGACGGGGGAAAGTGTAGGGCAGGTTTCCAGTCAGACAGTGACTAACCTGTCTGTGATTGATCGGGTTACTGAGACGCTGATCCTGCGCCCGCTGATTGTCAGTGATAAGCAGGATATTATCGATCAGGCCCGGACTATCGGCACATTGGAATTTGCTGAAACCATGCCGGAATACTGTGGTGTGATTTCCAATAAGCCCAATGTCAAAGCACCGTACGATGACGTGCTGGCGAATGAAGCAAAATTCAATTTTGATGTACTGGAAAACGTCATTACCAGTGCGAAAGTGATGGATATCCGCGATATTGCCAATGAAACAGCCGCACAGGTGCAGGAAGTTGAAACCACCACGCAACTGGCGGATAACGAAATTATTCTGGATATCCGTTCACCGGACGATCACGAAGATAAACCATTTGAACCGGAAGGCATGACGGTGATCCATCTGCCGTTTTATAAACTGTCTACGCAGTTCGGTGATTTGGATCAGAGCAAAACGTATCTGCTCTATTGCGAGCGTGGCGTGATGAGTAAGCTACAGGCGCTGTATTTGAAAGAACAAGGCTTTAATAACATTAAAGTCTATCGTCAGCAGTAAACAATAATAAAAGGGATAGAAACATGGCATTTAATTTAACCAGCATCTACCGGATGCAAAATCCAATACAGAACTATGCATGGGGCAGTAAAGACGCTTTTACCCAGATGTATGGGGTGGCGAATCCGGAAGATAAACCTCAGGCTGAAATCTGGATGGGCGCTCATCCTAATGGTTGTTCTTCATTAGTGGATGAAAATGGTGAAACAATCCGTCTGGATGCGTTTATTGCCAATGATCCTGCTGCCATCTTAGGCGATGCGCATGCTAATTTCGGTGAGTTACCCTATCTGTTTAAGGTGCTGGCAGCAGCGGAACCGTTATCAATTCAGGTACATCCGGATAAAGCTAGTTCTGAAGCGGGTTTTGCTGCTGAAAATGCAGCGGGTATACCGCTCACAGCGGCCCACCGCAATTTTAAAGATCCCAATCATAAGCCTGAGCTGGTTTATGCGTTGACCCCATATCGC
Organism: Tolumonas sp.; assembly: GCA_008015085.1. Classification (GTDB taxonomy): domain Bacteria; phylum Pseudomonadota; class Gammaproteobacteria; order Enterobacterales; family Aeromonadaceae; genus Tolumonas. Next base: position 4,789 of record SSEX01000077.1, read on the forward strand.
GCGATGAATGGCTTCCGTGAGTTTAGCGATATTGTGTCACTGATCCAGTCACTGAAGCTGCCTGCTCTGCAGGCTGAAATCGACGCCTTCTGCCAAAATCCGCAGAGCGATACGCTGAAAGCATTATTTGGCGCTTCTCTGCGTGTGCAGGGCGAGGCGCGCAGTGCTACCGTTGCGGCATTATTGGCTGTAGCCAAAGAGCGTCAATCAGAGGATGCCTTTGCTGAAGTTCTGCGTTTATCAGCATTCTATCCGGAAGATATGGGGTTGTTTGCTCCGTTGCTGCTGAATGTGATCACGCTGCAACCGGGGGAGTCGATGTTCCTGTATGCCAGTACTCCGCATGCTTATCTGCAAGGTGTGGGTCTGGAAGCGATGGCCAGTTCAGATAACGTACTGCGTGCTGGTTTGACTCCTAAACATATGGATGTTGATGCATTGCTGGCGAATGTTGATTTCGTGGCAAAACCAGCCAATGAATTATTGATGAAACCAATGGTGTTAGGGCCAGTCAGTGATTACCCAATCCCGGTTGCTGATTTCTCTTTTACATTGGTTAATCTGGCAAATGAAGCGCTGGAAAGTGAAACCACCACTGCGTTGATCTTGTTCTGTGCTGAGGGCCATGCTGTTGTAAAAAGTGGCAAACAGACATTAACCCTGCAGGCTGGTGAATCCTGTTTTGTGCCTGCAGCAGCCAGTGCTTTCGCTGTCAGCGGACAGGGAAAACTGGTTCAGATTGGTTCGCGCTGATTCACTCAAAATAACAAAGGGCGCATCAGCGCCCTTTCTCATCTTCAGGTAAACAAACCCCAATCCCGCCAAGACCACAATAACCATCCGGATTTTTTGCCAGATACTGCTGGTGATGCTCTTCGGCAAAATAGAATTTTTTCTCAACCGCAATTTCAGTCGTGATAGGGCGATTGTCATTATATGCCCACATCGCATTCTGGTAACTTTCTTTACTGTCTATCGCCTGTTGTTGTTGCTGTGCATTATGAGTGAAGATCATTGATCGGTACTGAGTTCCTATATCCGCACCCTGTCTGGGGCCCTCCGTGGGGTTGTGGTTTTCCCAGAAGAGTGTCAGCAGAGCGTGATAAGTAATAATTTGGGGGTCATAAACGACGCGCACACTTTCTGCGTGCCCTGTATAGCCGGTACAGACTTCTTCGTACGTCGGATTTGGCGTAAAACCACCCTGATAGCCCACCGCAGTGACATAAACACCAGGCTGTTTCCAAAACAACTGTTCAACGCCCCAGAAACAGCCCATCGCGAAATGTGCTATCTCCAGTCCATCGGGGTAAGGGGGAAACATACTGACCTGCTTGACATGATGCAGTGGGTTCAGTTCCATCGCAGTTTCCCGGCCCGGTAATGCTTCAACCGGAGCCACCATTCGGGTTCTTGTTTGCATAGCCTGACCTCGGTATTCATTTAGTGTGATTAAAAAATAAAATCTGATTGCTATTAAAGTATACGCTGCATAGAATACAGCCCTTCAAAAATCAGTCACTTTTTTTAAGTTCCTTGCCTTCGACGGTTTGACTGAGCCATCACGAAGGCTATAACCCGTAAGGAGCAACTCATGCGTCACTACGAAATCGTATTCATGGTTCATCCGGACCAGAGCGAACAGGTTCCAGGCATGATCGAGCGTTATACCGGCGCTATCAAAGCTGCTGGTGGTACAATCCATCGTCTGGAAGATTGGGGCCGTCGTCAACTGGCTTACCCAATCGACAAACTGCACAAAGCTCACTATGTTCTGATGAACGTAGAAGCTGAGCAGAGCGTTATCGACGAACTGGAAACCAACTTCCGTTTCAACGATGCGGTTATCCGCAACATGATCATGCGCACTAAGAACGCTGTGACTGAAGCATCTCCGATGCTGAAAGCACGTGAAGAGCGTCCACGTCGTGAAGATGTGCGTGAAGAAGCAGCTGAAGAAGCAGCTGAATAATTCCAGTCATATAGAGGATAATCGTCATGTCACGTTATTTCCGTCGTCGTAAGTTCTGCCGTTTCACTGCTGAAGGTGTAACTGAGATCGATTACAAAGATACCATTACCCTGAAAAACTACATCACTGAATCTGGCAAGATCGTACCAAGCCGTATCACTGGTACCCGTGCTAAATATCAGCGCCAACTGGCACGTGCTATCAAACGTGCTCGTTACCTGGCTCTGCTGCCGTACACTGATCTGCACAACAAGTAATCGGCACTTGGCCTAACTCAACCTAAACCGAGGAAAGGTAATGGAAGTTATTCTGTTAGACAAAATCGCTCATCTGGGCGGTCTGGGTGACAAAGTTTCTGTTAAGAGCGGTTTTGCTCGTAACTACTTGTTCCCACAGGGCAAAGCTGTAATGGCTACTAAAGACAACCTGGCTGCTTTCGAAGCTCGCCGCGCTGAACTGGAAGCTAAACTGGCTGACGTTCTGGCTGCTGCTCAGGCTCGCGCTGCTCAGCTGTCTGCACTGACCAACGTAACTATCGCTACCAAAGCTGGTGACGAAGGTAAACTGTTCGGTTCAGTTGGTACCCGTGATATCGCTGATGCGATCACTGCTGCCGGTGTTCCTGTTGCTAAGAGCGAAGTTCGCATGCCGAACGGCGTTCTGCGCAGTGTTGGTGAATACGACATCGTTGTTCACCTGCACACTGATGTAAACACTACTGTTAAAGTAGCTGTTGTTGCTGAATAATATTATTCAGTAAGCATCTGTTGAATAGGCCAATCCTTAGGGGTTGGTCTTTTCATTTCTGGTAAGTGAAAAATGCAGAGTCATCATTATCCTATCAATGAAATATTCCAGAGCATTCAGGGCGAAGGGTATTTCTCCGGAGTTCCGGCAATTTTTGTACGTCTGCAAGGATGCAAAGTCGGCTGTTCCTGGTGTGATACCAAACACTCCTGGGAACTGGATGCAGAGAATCTGATCCCTGTCCGGCAGTTATTTACCGAAAAGAAACCTAAAGCGGGCTGGAGTTGGTTTACGCCAGAAGAAATCCTTCGTTGTTTTTCCGAACAAGGCTACAGTGTTAAACATGTCGTAATTACTGGTGGTGAGCCCTGCGAATATGATCTGATGGCATTATCTCAGTCATTAATTGCGCATGGCTATCGGGTACAAATCGAAACCAGTGGCACTCAGCCAATCCGTGCGGATGATCGCTGCTGGGTGACTGTTTCACCCAAAATCAGAATGGCCGGTGGCTACAGCGTATTACCTGAAGCATTAAATCGAGCCAATGAAATCAAACATCCGGTGGCGACAGCAAAAAACATCGCGCAGTTAGATGAATTACTGGCAGGTGTCGAGCTCTCTGCCAAAGTGGTGTGCTTACAGCCTATCAGCCAAAAGAGCAGGGCGACTGAATTGGCGATGGAAGTGTGTATTCAGCGTAACTGGCGTTTGTCGGTTCAGTTGCATAAATATTTGAATATTGAATAAAACCCGTTTTTAGTCAAAAGCGTAAAGATAATGTTACCGGTATACTGTGAAAGACTATCCCTATCACAGATCGCCGGAGGGCGGCATGCAAACCATTAGTTTCCTGTTTTTTAACATTATCTTGCCCATCTTTATTCCTATTGGTGCAGGTTATCTGCTGCAACGAAAATTCCCGCTGAATGTCGCAACCTTGACTAAGGTTCAGTTCTATATTTTTATTCCTGCCTTATTGTTTACTACCATTTATAAAACTGAATTGAATAGTGCATTGCTGCGCGATCTGATCCTGGCTAATCTCGTGCTATTTGTGCTGTTATGGATTGCCTGTCTGATCTGTGCCCGAGTGCTGAAGCTGGATGCCAGCAAACGCAGTGCATTTATCAATTCAGTTTGTTTTTATAACAGTGGTAATTACTGCATACCATTAGTGCAGTTGATGTATCACACGGCATTTGCATTTTCGGTGCAGATTGTGGTGATGCTGATCCAGCAACTGCTCACGAATACGGTCGGCGTTATGAATGCCAGCAGTGCCAATCGTTCCTGGAAAGGGGCACTACTGGAAAATTTCAAAATGCCAATGACCTATGCGGTTCTGCTAGCCGTATTATGCCGTTGGATCAATCTGGATGTGCCGAAGCCACTTTGGACATCGATGGAGTTGATGGCACAAGGACTGGTGCCGACAGCATTGATTACGCTGGGTGCCCAGTTGGCCAGTACACGCCTTTATCTGCGTAATTTCCGTGTTCTGGTGTCAAATGGTATGCGCTTACTGGCTGGTCCGCTATTGGCTGCCGGCGTTTGTCTGATGTTCGGTATCACTGGCGTCGTGGCTCAGGTCATGGTGATTTGTGCGGCCGCTCCGTCGGCAGTGAATTCGGTTCTGCTGGCGATTGAATACAAATCCGATCCGGAATTCGCCTCACAGACGGTATTTCTTTCGACGTTACTGAGTGCACTCTCAATGCCAGTTGTGATCGCACTCGTACAATATTTGTGATGATTGTTTTTTGACCACGAATTGTTTACTGCTATACTCACTAGGTGAGAATCTATCAGGAGTGTGTATATGAATGTCTCTGTTAGCAGTGCTGATTATGGTCAGATGGCATTAACGGCTAGTCTGGCGAAGAAACAGCAGGAAGCTCAGGGTCAGGCCGCACTTCAGCTCATTGAGAGTGCAGCCGTGGCCGTGCCCCAGCCTGCACCAACTGAATCGACAATGGATTCTTCCGATGAACGTGTGGGTTCAAATATTAATATCATGGTTTGATATCAACATTTGAGATCGGACGGGGCTTTAAAGCCCCGTTTTCATATCCATAACATTGCAGAATGTGACTAGGGGTTATAGACCTGATTTTCCTGTTCACTGACCCGAATAAAGGTGGTGCGCTTGGTCAGCTCTTTCAGTTTGCCGGCTCCGACATAAGTACAGGTAGAGCGAACACCGCCCAGAATATCCTGAATTGTGGATGATACCGGCCCCCTGAACGGCAGCTCAACGACCTTACCTTCTGAAGCACGATAGTGGGCGACTCCTCCGGCATGTTGATCCATCGCAGTGGAAGAACTCATGCCATAAAATTGCATGAATTTCTGACCATCCCGTTCAATACATTTCCCGCCAGATTCTTCATGAGCCGCCAGCATGCCTCCCAGCATCACAAAGTCGGCACCGCCACCAAAGGCTTTGGCTACATCGCCGGGGCAGGTACAACCGCCATCACCAACGATCTGTCCACCCAGTCCATGAGCGGCATCGGCACATTCAATGATGGCTGATAATTGCGGGTAACCAACGCCGGTTTTGACGCGGGTAGTGCAGACTGAACCCGGCCCAATACCCACTTTGACAATATCTGCACCGGAGAGGATCAACTCTTCCACCATTTCGCCAGTGACGACATTGCCAGCACAAATAACATGCTGAGGAAATGTCTCTCGTACTGTTTTTACAAAATCAGTGAAATGTTCAGAATAACCGTTAGCGACATCGACGCAGATAAAACGCAGAGCGGGTGATAACGATAAAATGTGCTGTAGTTTCAGAAAGTCTTTATTTGATGTTCCTGTTGAGACCATACAATATTGCAGCAGGGGATCACTACTGTTCTGAACAAATTGCTGCCATTGCTGCTCAGTGTAATGCTTGTGGATGGCAGTCATAACATCGTAACTGGCCAAAGCTTTCGCCATGGTAAAAGTGCTGACGGTGTCCATATTGGCTGCAATGATAGGAATGCCGCGCCAGGTTGTCTGGGTATGACGGAACCGGAATTCGCGGTGCAGTTCGACCTGTGAACGGCTGCTAAGGGTAGAGCGTTTAGGGCGGAACAATACATCTTTAAAGCCGAGTTTCAGATCTTCTTCGATACGCATGGGTCATTTGCCTCAATTAGTACTGAAAATCAGGCGCAAAAAAACCGGCAGGTTTTTAAGGCCTCCGGTTTTGGACATCATACGCCGGTTAAAGCGATATTCAATAACGGCTTACTGGATTTGTATCAATAATGTTAATGCTGCAACAGAGACCAGAAAGGCGAAGCCATAGAACAGGTAGTGCAGAAATTTAACAGGATGAATACCCAGATCATGCAGGCCGTGATAGACGCGGTGCATAGCGTGATAGATAGGCAGTGCTATCGCGGCCAGCAGGATCGGTGCCCCCCACCAGGAAGTCGCCAGTGCATGCATCTTTTCATAACTCAGCGTATCGGCACTCAGAATACCGAGCGGCACTAAGATCCCGGAGATCAGGATCAAAACTGGCAGCAGTAATGCAGCCACAACACCGCCGGCACCAAATAACAACCAGTAGATGGGTTCTTCAGAACGTTTCATGGTGATGTTCCTTATCAGGCCAGTAAAGCAACAAGCAACACAATCACACTGACCGCGGCCAGCCCGATATATTGCGCCATAATAATAGGTTTCGCAGGGATCAGTTCTTCACCTTTGAAAACACGAATTGCTTTTGGTGCCAGTGAGAACCATGTCGTGGCATGGAACAGACAGGCAGCCAGAGCAATCAGATGGAACAGAATTGCTAAAGGGCTATGCATGGAGTCCAGCCAGCCTGCAAAGGCTTCTGGCCCTTGAGTCAGGCGAAGCAGGCCCCATAACAATACAACCGCATAAGCACCGACGAAAATACAGGTGCCTTCACGCACCATGTATCCGGTATAAAGGCTGTTGCGTAGCCACCAGCTTTTTTTCATCTGACGTACATAAGGTTTACGCTTGCTTTGTGACATATCCATGATTAGTCCTCCGGCTTGAACATAGCGATGACGTAATCTTTGGCACTTTCAGCTTTATACAACTGAATGGCTGCCGCTGGATCAACGCCTTTAGGACAAACGTCAGAACAGGCGCCAACAAAAGTACAACTCCATACGCCTGATTCCTGATGTACCAACTTCATTCGTTCTTCCTTGGCACTGTCGCGACTGTCTTCGTTATAACGATACAGTAATGCCAGTGCTGCGGGGCCGAGGAATTCCGGTTTCAGTGCATACTGAGGGCAGGCGCATAGCAAAGACCACAGTTGATACACATGGAGAATTGACGATATTTAGCCAGCTGTTCCGGAGTTTGCAGGGTCTCACCGTTACAAACGTCCAACTCATCTTTAGGTACAATATAGGGTTTGATACGTTCCAATTTCGCCATGAAATCAGACATATCAACAACCAGATCTCGCTCAATCGGGAAGTTAGCCAGCGGCTCCAGTCGCATTTTTCCTTGCGCTTTGTAATCACGCAGGAAGGTTTTACAACCCAGCTTTGGTTTCCCATTGACCATCATGCCGCAGGAGCCACAGATCGCCATACGGCAAGACCAGCGGTAACTCAGGGTAGAGTCCAGGTGATCTTTGATATAAGTCAGCGCTTCCAGCACTGACATTTCATGGGTAAATGGTACCTGATAGCGTTGAGTCCATGGCTCGTTGTCTTCTTCCGGGCGATAGCGCAATACTTCAATTTCAATCATATCAGCCATTATTTGGCCCCCTTATCTGCTTCCGCGCCATAAACTCGTTTTGCTGGCTGAGATTTCGTAATAGTCACCGGACTGTAATCAATAGTTGGTGCACCGTCAGTGTTGAAGAAAGACAGCGTGTGTTTCATAAAATTCACATCATCACGCTCTTCATACCCATCAAGGCGCTGGTGAGAACCACGAGACTCTTTACGGTTGATTGCAGAGTGGGCTACTGATTCAGCAACATCGAGCAGGAAACCCAGTTCGATGGCATACAGCCAGTCAGTATTGAAAACTGATGATTTGTCTGCAACGCGGACACGCGAATAACGCTCTTTCAGCTCTTTGATCTTATCGATCGTGCCTTGCATCAGCTCTTCAGTACGATAGATACCTACGCCTTTCTCCATGGCGTCTCCCAGCTCATTACGGATATCAGCCGGATTTTCTGTACCGCCGTTTTCCATCAGTGACATGGATTTGGCAACGACTTCCATCCCCTGACGGTAGAGAATATTACTGTCGATATGATCGTGTGCTTTGGCAAACTGAGCCGCTTCTTCACCCGCTACGCGGCCGAATACCACCAGTTCACACAGTGAGTTAGAGCCCAGACGGTTAGCGCCGTGCAGGCCTATAGATGCACATTCACCCACAGCATACAAGCCTGGCATACGGGTTTCACACTTAGCATTTGTTTCGATACCACCCATGGTGTAGTGAGCGGTCGGACGAACCGGAATAGGCTCTTTAACCGGATCAACACCGACATAGGCACGAGCCAGTTCGCAGATGAATGGTAAGCGCTCCATCAGCTTTTTCTCGCCCAGATGGCGCAGGTCGAGATGAACTACATCACCCATTGGTCCAGGAATGGTGCGGCCCTTTTGCTGTTCTTGCCAGAAGGCTTGAGACAGACGGTCACGCGGGCCGAGTTCCATGTATTTGTTCTTTGGCTCACCAATCGGTGTTTCTGGGCCAAGACCATAGTCTTGCAGGTAGCGATAGCCATCTTTGTTCAGCATGATGCCACCTTCACCACGGCAGCCTTCAGTCATCAGAATGCCGCAACCAGGCAAACCGGTTGGGTGATACTGAACGAATTCCATGTCACGCAGCGGTACGCCGTGACGATAGGCCAATGCCATACCATCGCCGGTCACGATGCCACCGGTGGTATTGAAGCGGTAAACACGACTGCCGCCACCAGTGGCAATGATCACAGACTTAGCCTGGAGGAGTTTGGTGACACCATTCTGGATATCAAAGCAAACTACGCCCTGAGCACGGCCTTCATGTACC